>NZ_JBHWIR010000002.1:28733-67170 GCF_042731835.1 Kitasatospora sp. NPDC059817
GGGGGTTTGGGGGGGGGGGGGGTTTGTGGGGGGCCCCGGTTTTTACGGGCACACGGCTGTCGCGCGTTGTGTGGCCGGCTTCCCCGGGCTGCCCCCGGTCCCGTCGAAGGGGCCGGGCGCTCCGGCATCATGGGCGGGAGGGCCGGGCCGTCGAGGAGAGCAGGGACACACCGTGGGCAAGCGCGCGCAGCAGGACGGGGACGGGGGCGCCGGCCCACTGCTGGAGCAGGCGGTGCGATCGGTGCTGACGGCCCCGGACGAAACGCTGGACCTCGCCCTCGACACCGGGGCGTCGCTGCTCGCCGCCTCGGCCGGGCAGTGGCCGGCGGTCAGCCGGGCGCTGCTGGGGTACGCGGACACCGCCGTCGGCCGCTGCTGGTCCGCCGGGTGGCGCCCGGCCGACCTGGCCCGGGTGGTCCGGCGCGGGCTGAAGCCCGTCCACCTGGCCCTCGCGGTGGACCTGATCGCCGCCGAGGGCCGTCGGCACCCCGCGGCCGCCCTCGACCGGCGCTGGCACGAGCAGCTGCGCGAGCTGGAGGCCGAGGTCTGGTGGCCCGGTGACGAGCAGTACCTCGGCGCCTTCGCCGACCGGCACCGGCTGGACCGCTTCGCGCTCGCCACCGCCGCCCTGGAGCTGCTGCGGACCTGGGGCCGGCTGCCGCCGATCTCCCCGGTCGGCCCCGCGCCCGGCCGGCGGCCGCAGACCGAGCGCGCCACGGGCCCGCAGGCCGAACGCGCCGCCGGCCCGCTGACCGGCGAGCCGCGGATGCTGGCCCGGATCCGGGCGCTGCTGGCCAAGGCCGAGTCCACCGAGTACCCGGAGGAGGCCGAGGCGCTCACCACCAAGGCCCAGCAGCTGATGGCCCAGCACAGCATCGACGACGCGCTGCTGGCCGCCACCGGCGACGACCGGAACACCCCGGCGGCGCTGCGGATCGGCGTGGACAACCCGTACGAGAGCCCCAAGACGATGCTGCTGGACGCCGTCGCGGCGGCCAACCGGTGCCGGGCTGTGTGGGCCAAGGAGTTCGGCTTCTGCACCGTCGTCGGCTTCGACGGCGACCTGGACGGCGTCGAGCTGCTCTACACCTCGCTGCTGGTGCAGGCCACCCACGCGCTCAACAAGGCCGGCTCCCGCCGGGACTCGCGCAGCAAGGCGTTCCGGCACTCCTTCCTGGTCGCGTACGCGGCGCGGATCCGCGAGCGGCTGACCGCCGCCACCGAGCGCGCGACCAGCGCCGCCGCGGCCGGCCGGCACCTGCGCGAGGACGGCACCGAGGAGCAGCTGCTGCCCGACGAGCGGCTGCTGCCCGCGCTCGCCGCCCGCTCCGAGGCGGTGGACGACGAGGTCGGCCGGCTGTTCCCCAAGCTGGTCTCGCAGCGGGTCCGGGTGAGCGACGGCGTGGGCTGGGCGGCCGGGCGCGCCGCCGCCGACCGCGCCGCGCTGCACGGGCGCGCCGGGCAGATCCGCCGGTAGACCTGATAGAACGTATCCCGCCATGAACCAAGGGGGATCGACGTGACGGAGTCGGCGGCCGAATCGGGATACCGCGACCGGGTGCGCGGGGCGCTGCTCGGCGGGGCCGTCGGCGATGCGCTGGGCTGGCCGGTGGAGTTCCAGCAGCTCCACCAGATCCAGCAGCGGTACGGGCCGGACGGCGTGACCGGGCTGCCGGCCGGTACCGGGCCGGTCGAAGTCACCGACGACACCCAGATGACCCTGTTCACCGCCGAGGGCCTGATCCGCGCGTTCGTCCGCGGCTGGACGGGCGGCGGCGGCTCGGTGCCGGAGGCCGTCCACGCCGCGTACCGGCGCTGGCTGCTGACCCAGCGCCAGGACTCGCCGGACACCGCGCCGCAGCCCCGCCCGTACGACGGCTGGCTGCTGACCAGGCCCTTCCTGTACGCGTCGCGGGCGCCCGGCAACGCCTGCATGAGCGGGGTGGCCGAGCACCCGGAGTTCGAGTCGCCGTCCGTGATCGGGCAGCCGGGGCCGATCAACCCGGAGTCCAAGGGCTGCGGCACGGTGATGCGCTCGGCACCGTTCGGGCTGGCCCGGCTGGGCGTCGAGCTGTCCTTCGGGCTGGCCGTGCAGTGCGCCCAGCTCACCCACGGGCACCCGACCGGCTACCTCTCGGCAGGCGCCTTCGCGGCACTGGTCGAGCGGCTCGCCAACGGGACCGAGCCGTGGGCGGCGGTCGGCGAGACCGTGGAGCAGATCCGCGAGCTGCCGGGGTCCAAGGAGACGGTGCAGGCGCTGGCCCGGGCCGTCCGGGTGGCCCAGGAGTCGCAGCCGACGGCGGAGTCCGTGGAGCGGGTCGGCCTCGGCTGGATCGCCGAGGAGTGCCTGGCCATCGCGGTGTACTCGCTGCTGGCGACCACCCTCGAACCCGACCCGGTGCGCAGCGCGCTGCTGCTGTCGGTGAACCACTCCGGGGACAGCGACTCCACCGGCGCGGTCTGCGGCAACCTGGTCGGCGCCGCGTACGGCGCCTCGGCGCTGCCCGCCGAGTGGGCGGGGGCGGTCGAGGGCCGGGCCGAACTGCTGCGGGTCGCGGATGACCTGCTGGTGCTGTTCGGCAGCCGCGACCCGGCCCACCCGGCGCTCGGCGGGCGCTACCCGGCCTGGTGACGCCCGGTCCTCCTCCGGCTGCTTCGCCTGCTTCGTCCGCTTCGCCTGCTTCGTCTGCGGGTCGGCTCAGGGCGCCTGCGGGTCGGCTCAGGGCGCCTGCGGGTCGGCTCAGGAGGCCTGCGGGTCGGTGACCTGGCCGAGGAACAGCGGCCGCCCGTCGGCGGTGTCGCGGATCAGGAACAGGAACGGCCGGTCGATGTGCAGTTGGACGGACTCCGGCGCGGCCGGCGCCGCCATCGCCGCCACCCCGGCGCCGCTGCCGGCCGCCGCGACCGTACCGTCCTCGTTCACCTCGACGGTGGCCTTCTGCACCACCGCGCCCAGGCCGAGCGGCTCCTTGGCGGTGATGCCGGTGAAGTCGGGCGCGTCGAAGGCCGCCTTGACGCCGAGTGAGCGCAGGGCGGGGACGAGGTCGTTGGCCGTGTCGAAGTGGAACCGCGGCAGGGTCAGGTCGACGGACCGCTCGCCGAGCCCGCCGAGGATCCGGTCGAGCTGGGCCTGGTCCAGGCCCTTGCTGAAGGCCGCGTACCCGCCCTGCGCGGGGACGATCAGATCCATCGCCAACCCACCTCCCACGTATGGGAGTTCGACGGCCTGCCAGGGTTCGCCGACGATGCCGCCGGAGCCCTCGGCGTACCGGAGGGTGCCGGTGCGGCTCATCGTGCTCACCGACGGGGTGGAGCCGTCCAGCCGGTGGAAGGGGCGCTCGGAGGTGTTCGCGGGCTTGAACCCGGAGGCCCACGCCGCCTTCAGGTAGAGCGCGTCGGTGAGTGCCAGCCGGGTGTCGGCGGTGATCTGCCGCGGGCCGAAGAGCTCCTTGATCCGCCCCTCGGTGGCCTTCTCCACCGCCGCGTTGATGCTCCCGCGGGCGCCGGCCGGGTCCCTGGCGAAGTCGACGGGGTGCACGCCGGTGTCGAAGGCGGCGGCGAGCGTGTCCAGGTACTCCGGGGCGACGGCCAGGCCCAGCTGCGTCCACAGGGCGTCGGAGCGGCGCAGGACGACCTGGTCGCCGCCGGCCCGGCTCCCGCGGTCCGGCGCGCCGACGGCGAGGGCGTACTGCCGCGGGTCGAGCCCGGTGTGCAGGGCCTTGGCCAGCTCCTCGGCGGTGGCACCGCGCGCCCCCGGCAGCAGCATCCCGAGCACGCTCGCCAGCCCGGCCGGCGAGACCACGACGTTGCGCCCCGCCCCGTCCGGCGTCGCGGTCAGCGCGTGCAGCAGGTCCAGCCCGAAGGCGCTGGTCCCGGCCGCCACCGCCGCCACCTGCCCCGGATCCACCGCCGCCCGGCTCCCCGACGCCGAGGCCCGCACCACCACGGGCCCCCCGCCCGCCGCACTCCCGCACCCGGCCAGCGCCGGGCCGACCGCCAACCCGGCGGCGAGGAGCAGCCCCACCCGACGGCGGGAACGGCGATGCCCTGCGGTGCTGCGCTTCGTCATGGCCCTTCGACGCACCACCCCCGAACCCGGTTCCACCCGGGCCCGGAACGCAGGTGTGGAGCTCAGTCCCAGAGCGCCCCGAGCGCGAGCAGCTCGTCCCGGTACTCGATCCGCTCCACCCACTCCTGCGGCCAGACCGACTCCCCGTGATGGGCCCCGGCGAAGGCGCCGGTCAGACAGGCCAGGGAGTCCGAGTCGCCGCTGGAGTAGGCGGCCCGGCGGACGGCGGACACCGGGTCGTCCGGCAGCAGCAGAAAGCAGAGCAGGCCGGTGGCGAAGGCCTCCTCGGCGACCCAGCCCTCACCGGTGGCCAGACACGGGTCCGCTTCGACGTCGGGCGCGGCGAGCGCGGCGTCCAACTGGTCGAGCACGGCCAGGCAGTCGTCCCAGCCGCGTGCGATGACGTCCTGCGGCGAGCGACCGTACCAGCGCGCGGAGAGGTCGCCGAGCCAGAACTCGTCGTACCGCTCGCGGCTCGCCAGCGCGTACGCCCGCAGCACCGCGGGCAGGCCGGCCGGCGGAACGCCCTCGGCGAGCTTGCGGATGGCGTACGCGGTGAGGTCACTGGCGGCGAGTGCGGTCGGGTGCCCGTGGGTGAGCGCGGACTGCAGCTGCGCGGCGCCCGCGAGCTGGCGGGCGTCGAGTTCGCGGATCAGTCCGACCGGAGCGACCCGCATGTTGGCGCCGCAGCCCTTGGAACCGACGTCGCTCGCCTGCTGCCAGCGGTACGCGGGGCGGCTCAGCCGCTCGCAGGCTCGCAGGCAGGTCATGCCGGGAGCACGGTTGTTCTGCGGGGAGCGCCACCAGTCGACGAACTCCTCGCGAACGGGCCGCTCCAGCCGTAGCGGGGTGAGCGGCCCGCGCTCCAGGGCAATGCTCAGACCACGGCCGAGGGCGAGGGTCATCTGGGTGTCGTCGGTGACCAGCGCCCTTGGGGGCAGCGGAAGTTGCCGCCAGTCCGGGTGGTCGTCGGCAATCATCTCTACCGTCTTGAACTCGGTCACCCGGCCGATCGCATCCCCGATCGCCAGCCCCAGCAGTGACCCCGTCGCCTTGCCCACAGCTCTCCCCCGTTCCTCGAACCGACCCCGACCTGGCCCCGACCTCGATCTAGACCTCGACCACCAGTTCCCTGAGGCCCCGGATCACGTAGCCCGGATTCCACTCGGGTTCGCGGGCCAGGCGCAGGCCGGGGGCGCGGCGCAGGAGGGCGCCGTAGGACTCGGTGAGTTCCAGTCTGGCGAGCGGGGCGCCGAGACAGAAGTGGATTCCGGCGCCGAAGGTGATGTGGGGGTTGTCGGTGCGGCCGAGGTCGAGGCGGTCGGGGTCGGTGAAGCGCTCGGGGTCGCGGTTGGCGGAGCCGAAGAGGAGGGCGACCTCGGAGCCGCGCGGGATGGTGACGCCGCGCAGCTCGATGTCCTCCAGGACCCACCGTTCGAACAGCTGCAGCGGGGTGTCCCAGCGCATCAGTTCCTCGATGGCGGTGGGCAGGAGCGCGTCGGTCGCGCCGCGCAGCCGGGCGAGTTCACCGGGGTTGCGGAACAGCGCCCACCAGCCGTTGCCGGTGGTGTTGACGGTCGCCTCGTGGCCGGCGTTGAGCAGCAGCACGCAGGTGGAGATCATCTCCTGCTCGCTGAGCGCGTCGGAGCCCTCCTGGGCCTGGATCAGCGCGCTGATCAGGTCGGTGCCGGGGGCGGTGCGGCGTTCGCGGATGAGGGCGCGCAGGTAGTCGGAGAACTCGGTGCTCGCGGTGACGGCCTTGCGGGCGGCCTCCTCGCTCGGGTTGAGCTCGTACATGCCGGTGATGTCGGCGGACCAGGGCCGCAGCAGGTGCCGGTCGCTCTCCGGCACGCCGAGCATCTCGGCGATCACGGCGACCGGCAGCGGCTCGGCGACGGCGGCTATCAGGTCGCCGCCGCCGGCCGCGAGCAGGCCGTCGACGAGTTCTCCGGCGAGCCGCTGGACGGTCGGCCGCAGGCCCTCGACCATGCGCGGGGTGAAGGCCTTGGAGACCAGCCGGCGGATCCGGGTGTGGTCGGGGGCCTCCAGGTCGAGCAGCCCGAAGTCGTTGAGGGTGTGGAAGGGCTCGTGCGCCGGGTCGGGTTCGGGCCGGCCGAACTCCTGGTGGCTGAAGCGGTGGGTGTAGGTGCGCCCGAGCCGCCGGTCGCGCAGGAGCGCGCTGACGTCCTCGTGCCGCGAGACGAGCCACTGCCCGGTCGGCTCGAAGTACGTCACCGGCGCGTGCTCGCGCAACTCGGCGTACGCGTCGTACGGGTGGGCCACGAACGCCGCCGACCAGGGGTCGAACTTCGCCGTCGTCGTCATCGCTCGATCACTCCAGGCCATGAGGGGGGAGCCGGAAGGATCATCGTACGCATGCGGTTCACCCGTTTTTAAGCCCCTTTCCTCAGGCCTCCCGGCGACCACCCGAAAATCCGGGTGCGCCGCGTCAACTCCCGCCGCAGACTGGGCCGGTCACCCCACCACTTGCCAAGGAGCCCCGTGCAGGGAGCAGTCAGCGTCTCGCCCGTCCAGATTCCCGAGTTGCTGCTCGGGCTGGCCACCGTCCGGCCGGTGTTCCTCTGGGGCGCGCCCGGGATCGGAAAGTCCTCGCTGGTAAGGGAGTTCGCCGAGTCGCTCGGCCTGGAGTGCGTGAGCCTGGTCGGCACCCAGCTCGCCCCGGAGGACCTGATCGGTGTCCCGCAGCTGACCCCGGAGGGCCGTTCCCGGTTCTGCCCGCCCGAGCAGATCGCCCGCGATGAGCCGTACTGCCTGTTCCTGGACGAGCTCAACGCGGCGACCCCGGACGTCCAGAAGGCGTTCTACTCGCTGATCCTGGACCGCCGGATCGGCTCGTACGAGCTGCCGCCCGGCTCGATCGTGATCGGCGCCGGGAACCGCGCCACCGACGGCGCGCTCGCCCGACCGATGGCGTCCGCGCTGGTCAACCGCATGGTCCACGTGCACCTGCGGGCCAGCGCCGCGGACTGGCTGGGCTGGGCGGCCGGCGCCGGCATCCACCCCTGGGTCGTCGACTACGTCACCGACCGCCCCGACCACCTGTGGTCCGCCCCGCCGAAGACCGAGGAGCCGTTCTCCACCCCGCGCGCCTGGCACATGCTCTCCGACGCGCTGCACTCCTTCGGCCCCACCCTGGACGAGGAGACCCTCAAGGTGCTCGCGTACGGGCTGCTCACCCCGCAGCACGCGATCGCCTTCTGCGGCTACGCCAAGATCGTCCGCAACGCCTACGGCCTGGAGGCGATCCTCAAGGGCGACGCCCGCTGGCCGCACCGGCTGGAGGACCGCGACCTGCTCTACTACCTGGCCGACGCCTTCCGCGGCCGCCTCGTCAAGGAGCTTCCGGCCAGCAAGGAGCACGCCTCGGGGACGCAGCGGCAGACCGCCTTCCGGGCCAAGTCGCTGCTGGTGCAGCTGGCCGAGATCTCGGTGGAGGTCGCCCAGACGGTGATCGCCGACGGCGCGGACGGCAATCCGGTGCTGCCCTCCTGGTTCCTGATCGAGGCGGCCCGGGACATGCCCCGGCTGGTCGAGGCCCGCCGGTGAGCCCTTCCGTCCAGAAGGGTGCGAAGAAGCCGGACCCGGGCGCGGAGGTCTTCGCCGAGGGGGTCCGGCTGCTGCGCCAGAACCCGGCCTTCGACGCCGTGCCCGCCGATTTCTGCCGCCGGGACGACTGCGGGCTGGCCCCGACCGGCGGCTGGGCGGTGGTCGACTCCGACGGCACCGTGCACGTCAACCCGCGCCGCCGGGCCGAGCCGGACGAGTGGGCCTGGGTGCTGGCGCACTGCCTGCTGCACCTGGGCTTCGGCCACGTCCCGGCCGCCAAGGGTGTCCGGGTCCAGCCCGACGCCTACGAGGAGGCGGCCCGCTGCGCGGTGGTGAACCGTTTCCTCGCGACCTTCCCCGTCGGCCGCCCCCCGGTCGCCCTCCCGCAGGAGTACCCGGGCGGCGACGAGGAGGAGCTGGCCGCCCGCTGGCGCCGCGACGGCCTGCCGCCCGCCGTCACCGCCGGGACGGCCGGCACCGCCGACCACGACCAGCTGCTGGTCGAGTGGCAGGACTACGGCCACACCCCGAAGGACTGGTCGGCGGCCTTCGCCGCCGCCCTCACCCGCACCATGTCCGCCGCGATGGACCGGGCCGGCGGCCGTTTCGACCGGGAGACCGGCGAACGCCTGCCCGTACGGCCGTGGACCAGGGCGCTCGGCTGGTTCGTCTCCTCCTACCCGCTGCTCGGCGGCATCGCGGCCGGCCTCACCGTCGTCGCCGACGCCGAACTGGCCCGCGCCCACGGCATCTCCATCGCCGCCGTCAACGCCGAGGCCGGCGAGGTCTACATCAACCCGCTGCGCCAGCAGACCGACGAGGAGTGGCGGTTCATCCTCGGCCACGAGATGCTGCACGCCGCCCTGCGGCACGGCGAGCGCCGCGGCGGCCGGGACCCGTTCCTCTTCAACGTCGCCGCCGACTACGTCATCAACGGCTGGCTGCTGGAGATGGGCGTCGGCGACATGCCGGAAGGCCTGCTGCACGACCCGCAGCTGAAGGGGCTGTCGGCCGAGGAGGTGTACGACCGGATCGTCCGCGACGAGCGCCGGATCCGCCGGCTCGCCACTCTGGCCGGCAAGAACCGCCCGGACATCCTCGGCGCACCGCTGGACCGCGGCCCGCGCGACTACGTGGACCTCGACGACTTCTACCGCCGCGGTCTCCAGCAGGGCTTCGAGCTGCACCAGCGCGACCGCGGGCTGCTGCCCGCCGGACTGGTCGAGGAGATCCGCGCCCTCGCCCACCCGCCGCTGCCCTGGGACGCCCGGCTGGCCCGCTGGTTCGACGAGTTCGTGCCCCGTCCGGAGCCGGTCCGCAGCTACTCCCGCCCGGCCCGTCGGCAGTCCGCCACCCCGGACATCCCCCGGGCCGGCCGCTACCACCCGCCGGAGGAGGTGCCGCGCTGCACCTTCGGCGTCGTCCTGGACACCTCCGGCTCGATGAACCGGGTCCTGCTCGGCAAGGCGCTCGGCGCGATCGCCTCGTACGCGGCCGCCCGGGACGTGCCCGCGGCCCGGGTGGTGCACTGCGACGCCGCGCCGCACGACGCCGGGTACGTCCCGGTCGGCGAGATCGCCGGCCGGGTCCGGGTGCGCGGGCGCGGCGGCACCGAGCTGCAGCCGGGCGTCGACCTGCTGGAGCGGGCCGAGGACTTCCCGCGCGGGGCGCCCGTGCTGGTGATCACCGATGGCGCGTGCGACGTGCTGCGGGTACGCCGCGAGCACGCCTTCCTGGTCCCCCGGGGCGCCGGGCTGCCGTTCACCCCGCGCGGACCGGTGTTCCGGATGAGCTGACGGGCGCCCGCCCCTCCCCTGCGGGAGCGGCCGCCCGTCCGTACCGCCCGTCCGGACCGCCCAGCCAGACCAGCACCGGGCGGACCAGCACCGGTCAGACCAGTACCGGTCAGACCAGTGCCGGGCGGGGCCCGGCGGCGCGGCGGGCCAGCGGGGCCAGCGCCGCCAGGTAGCAGACCGCGGCCACCGGGATCAGCGCCAGGTCGGCCCCCGAGGCGGCGGTGCCGACCAGCATCAGCACCGGGCTCCACCAGGGCAGCGTCCGGGCCGCACCCACCGCGGCGGCGACCAGCAGGGCCAGCAGGCCGACGTAGAACAGCAGCGGGCCGATCTGGTAGACCGCCGGCAGCACCCCGGGGACGCCCTGGACGCGGTCGAACATCCGCGACTGCCCGGCCTTGTCCACCGCCGCCAGGCCGACGTACAGATCGATCCCGATCTGCACCAGCGAGGCCGCCAGGCCGGCGAACGCCGTCCCGAGCGCGGCACCGGCCGCGAGCCGCCCGGCCGTGGTGCCGCGCGGGGCGAGCAGCCCACGCAGGGCGAGCAGGACCGGGGCGAACAGCAGCAGCCCGGCGAACATCGCGGTGTGGCCGACCGTCCAGCCGAGGCCGGGTTCCCGGGAGCCCGGGATCAGCCGGATCCCCCCGTAGAGGGCCATCAGGGCGGGGGCGCCGACGACGGCGTAGGCGGTGCGGCGGTTCTCCTGCGGGGTGTTCATCCGACGATCTCCTGTGGTGATCCGCGGCCCCGGCAGGTAGCTGGTGGCCCGTGGTCCGTTCCGACACCACAGATGCTGTCCGCCGCACCCCTCGTCGCGGATCGCCCGCACCGGCGAACCCGCCGCCTCCCCCGCACGGGGGAGCCCCGACCAGGGGCCCCGCGCCCGGTGTGATCCGCAAGAGAGCCCCTACGCCTCCCCCGCCACCACCGCGCCGGCCTCGTACGCGAACACCACCGCGTGCACCCGGTCCCGCAGCCCCAGCTTGCTCAGCACATTGCTGACGTGCGTCTTCACCGTGTGCTCGCTGACCACCAGCTCGGCCGCGATCTCCGCGTTGGAGAGCCCGCGCGCCAGCAGCCGCAGGGTCTCCTGCTCACGCAGGGTGAGCTGCTCCAGCAGCTTGGACGGCGGTCGCAGCGCCCGCTCGGGCGAGCCCGGGCGGCGGGCGGCGAACTCGCCGATCAGCCGCCTGGTCACCGAGGGCGCGAGCAGCGCCTCCCCGGAGGCCACCATCCGCACCCCGTGCGCCAGGTCGTCCCGCCGGACGTCCTTGAGCAGGAAGCCGCTGGCGCCCGCGTACAGCGCGTCGAAGACGTAGTCGTCGGCGTCGAAGGTGGTCAGCATGATCACCTTGGTGGACGGGAACTCGGCGCAGACCCGGCGGGCCGCCTCCAGCCCGTCCATGACCGGCATCCGGACGTCCAGCAGCAGGACGTCCGGGCCGTGGGCGCGGACCGCCTCGACCGCCTCGGCGCCGTCGCAGGCCTCGGCCACCACCTCGATGTCGGGCTGCGCGTCCAGGATCATCCCGAACCCCGCCCGCACCAGCTCCTGGTCGTCCGCGACGACCACCCGAATCGGTTTCATCCGCCCGCCTTCTCCACCACGCCCGCCACCCCCAACGGCAGCCGGGCACTCACCAGGAAGCCCTTGCCCTCCGGTCCGGGTCCGGCCTCGGCCCGCCCGCCGCAGGCCGCCGCCCGCTCCCGGATGCCGACCAGCCCGCGGCCGCCGGACCAGCCGTTCACCACGCCGCCGACGGTCACCGGCAGCCCGCGCCCGTTGTCGGACACCACGACCTCCAGGGTGTCCCCGGACCGCCGCACCCGGACCGCCACCCGGTCGGCGCCGGAGTGCTTGACCGTGTTGGTCAGCGCCTCCTGCACGATCCGGTACGCCGCGGCCTGGAGGTCGGCGGGCACCGCGCCCAGCCCGTCGGCCAGTTCGAGCTCCACCGCCGGTCCGGCCCGGCGCACCCGCTCGGCCACGTCGGCGAGTTCGGCCAGCCGGGGCTGCGGGGCCAGCTCAGGACCGGCCCCTTCCTCCTTCAGCACTCCGAGGACGCGCCGCAGTTGGACCATCGCGTCGCGGCCCGCGTCGGCGATGGTGTCGAAGGCGCGGATCGCCCGGTCCGGGTTGGCGTGCACCACCAGCGGCCCGGCCTCGGCCTGGATGATCATCAGCGAGACGGCGTGCGCCAGGATGTCGTGCATCTCCCGGGCGATCCGGGCCCGCTCCTCCACCACCGCGCGGCCCGCCTCACTGGCCGCCCGTTCCCCGGCCTCGCGGGCCCGCTCGGCCTCCAGCCGGGCCAGCCGCCGCTGGGCGCGCACCAGCGAGCCGAAGACGAACGAGCCGACCGAGGTGAGCAGGCTGAACAGCATGCCGTTGGGCGAGTGGGTGCCGATCACGTTGGCGACCACCACCACCGCCAGTACCGTCCAGCGCTGCCGGTCCGGGGAGCGCTCCGCCACCGTGTAGATGCCGATCACACCGGCCAGCGGCACCTGCGGACTCGCCGAGTGCGCCACCACGGACAGCGTCATGAAGGCCACGCTGCCCGCCGCCAGCGCGGCCAGCGGCGCCCGGCGCCGCCAGGGCAGCGACAGCGAGGTGGACACCGCCACCAGGTAGACCCACCACGGCCAGGCCCTGTCGTCGTTGCCGACCGCCCAGACCGAGATCCCGGCCGATGCCACGGCCAGCAGCGAGTCCAGCACGTACGGACTCAGCCCGGCCGACCAGCTCCGCCAGCGCGCCGCTCGCACCACCGCAGCCCCTCCCCCGTGTCCGGGGGCGCCGCCCCCGCGGAGAAGATCATGCCCTACCGGCAGGACCTCCGGAACGGCCCGGTCAGACACCGTCGACCGACACCCCGCCGGCGCCCGTACGCGCCGTGATGCTGCGCGCGGCCCCCGGCTGCGAGGGGATCCCGAGCTCCACTCCGCCGGCCCCGGCGTGCGCGTCCACCGCGTACGCCTCCCCGGCGGGCACCCTGACCCGCACCCCGCCGGTCTCCGCCTCCGCCTCCACCTTCACGGGTGCCGCCGCGAAGTCGGCCCGCACCCCGCCGGTCCGGGTGCTCAACCGGACGGTCTGCGAGGTCAGCCCGGTGGCCTCGACCCCGCCGGTGTCCACCGAGGCCTCCACCTCGGCGGCCAGCCCGACCAGCCGCACCCCGCCGGTCTCCTGGGTCACCCGCACCTTCGTCCCGGCCGGCACCTGCACGGTGTACCCGACGCCGCAGCCCCGGCAGTCGTACGTCAGCCGCAGCACGCCGTCCTTCACCTCGTGCGTGGTCCGCGGCGCCTCGCCCCGGTAGTTCTGCGCCTCGGTCACGTGCACCGCGTCGCCGCCGCCGGTCACCACGATCCCGCCGGTGTGCGCCTCGACCACCAGTTCCCTGACCGGCTCCGACACCCCGTAGTCCACGGTCCGGTGCTCCTGGTCGTCCCCGAAGGGCAGACAGGCGGACATACCGACCAGCACCGTCCCCGTGATCGCCATCGCGCCCAGTACCCGCTTCATGCCCGGCCCCCTTCGAAAGCCCCGTCGTCCCGACACGCGAAGCCTGCCCCGGCCGCCCCCTCCTCCGCCTCCCTCACCAGAGCGGTTCCGGTCCCTCCCCCGCACGAGGGAGGGACCGGAGCCGGGAACGACGAAGGGCCCGGAGGCTTGATGCCTCCGGGCCCTTCGTTGCTACTGAGTAGCGGGGACAGGATTTGAACCTGCGACCTCTGGGTTATGAGCCCAGCGAGCTACCGAGCTGCTCCACCCCGCGTCGGTAAACACGACTCTACGCGACTTCTGCCAGGGAACCTAATCGCTGCCCCGCAGACCCCCCGGTCCCGGGCCGCGCAGCAGGAACGCCGCAGGGCGGCCACCCCGCGAGGGGTGACCGCCCTGACAGCCGAACGTCGGACTCAGCCGGTGTACGGGCCGTAGTCGTAGTCGTCCAGCGGGACCGCCTGGCCGGAGCCGGCGCCGAAGGGCGACAGGTCGTAGTCGTCGTAGCCGACGGCCGAGTACATCGCGGCCTTGGCCTCCTCGGTCGGCTCGACCCGGATGTTGCGGTAGCGGGGAAGACCCGTACCGGCCGGGATGAGCTTACCGAGGATGACGTTCTCCTTGAGGCCCAGCAGCGGGTCCGACTTGGCGTGGATCGCCGCGTCGGTGAGGACCCGGGTCGTCTCCTGGAAGGAGGCGGCCGACAGCCAGGACTCGGTGGCCAGCGAGGCCTTGGTGATACCCATCAGCTGCGGACGGCCGGAGGCGGGGTGACCGCCCTCGGCGACCACGCGACGGTTCTCGGTCTCGAAGCGGCCGCGCTCGACGAGCTCGCCCGGGAGCAGCTCGGCGTCGCCCGACTCGATGATCGTCACGCGGCGGAGCATCTGCCGGATGATGATCTCGATGTGCTTGTCGTGGATCGACACACCCTGCGAGTTGTAGACCTTCTGGACCTCGGCGACCAGGTGGATCTGGACGGCACGCTGGCCCATGATCCGCAGGACGTCGTGCGGGTTGGTGGCACCCATGGTCAGCTTCTGGCCGACCTCGACCGCCTCGCCCTCGCTGACCAGCAGCTTCACACGCTTGGAGACGGGGTAGGCGATCTCCTCGCTGCCGTCGTCCGGGGTGATGACGAGCTTGCGGGTCTTCTCGGTGTCCTCGATCCGCGCCCGGCCGGTGGCCTCCGAGATCGGGGCCACACCCTTGGGGGTACGGGCCTCGAAGAGCTCGACGACACGCGGCAGACCCTGGGTGATGTCGTCACCGGCCACACCACCGGTGTGGAAGGTACGCATCGTCAGCTGGGTGCCGGGCTCACCGATGGACTGGGCGGCGATGATGCCGACCGCCTCACCGATGTCGACCAGCTTGCCGGTGGCCAGCGAACGCCCGTAGCAGAAGGCGCAGGTGCCGACGGCCGACTCGCAGGTCAGGATCGAGCGGGTCTTGACCTCGCCGATGCCGTGGCGGATCAGCTCGTCGATCAGCACGTCACCGAGGTCGGTGTTGGCGGTGGCAAGGAGCTTGCCGTCCACCGTGATGTCCTCGGCGAGCATGCGGGCGTACACGCTGGTCTCGACGTCGTCGGCCTTGCGCAGGACGCCGTCCGCGCCGACGGCGCCGATCGCCAGCTTCAGGCCGCGCTCGGTACCGCAGTCCTCCTCGCGAATGATGACGTCCTGGGAGACGTCGACCAGACGACGGGTGAGGTAGCCGGAGTCGGCGGTACGGAGGGCGGTGTCCGCCAGACCCTTACGGGCACCGTGGGTGGAGATGAAGTACTCCAGCACGGTGAGACCCTCACGGAACGACGCCTTGATGGGTCGCGGGATGGTCTCGTTCTTGGCGTTCGACACCAGACCACGCATACCGGCGATCTGGCGCATCTGCATCATGTTTCCACGAGCACCCGAGTCGACCATCATGAAGATGGGGTTCGTCTTCGGGAAGTTCTCGTTCATGGCCTCGGCGACCTCGTTGGTCGCCTGGGTCCAGATGCCGATGAGCTCCTGCTTGCGCTCGTCGTTGGTGATCAGGCCGCGCTCGTACTGACGCTGGACCTTCTCCGCCTTCGCCTCGTAGCCCTCGAGGATCTGGGGCTTGTTCGGCGGGACGACGACGTCGGAGATCGAGACGGTGACACCCGAGCGGGTCGACCAGTGGAAACCGGACGCCTTCAGGTTGTCCAGGGTCGCCGCGACGACGACCTTGGGGTAGCGCTCCGCCAGGTCGTTGACGATCGCGGAGAGCTGCTTCTTGCCCACCTCGTAGTCGACGAACGGGTAGTCCTCGGGCAGCAGCTCGTTGAAGAGCGCGCGGCCCAGGGTGGTGGTCAGACGGAACGGCTCGCCGTCGAACCAGGCCGTCTGGCCCTCCTCGTCCACCGGCGGGGTCCAGCCGCGCGGCGGGACGGTGCCGGCCGGCAGGCGCAGCTCGATCGGGGCCTGGACGTCCAGCTCGCGGGCGTCGAAGGCCATGACGGCCTCGGCGGTCGAGGAGAAGGAACGGCCACCGCCCTTCACCGTCTCCCGGTCCGAGGTCAGGAAGAACAGACCGAGCACCATGTCCTGGGTCGGCATGGTGACGGGGCGACCGTCGGCCGGCTTCAGGATGTTGTTCGAGGACAGCATCAGGATGCGGGCCTCGGCCTGCGCCTCCGCGGAGAGCGGCAGGTGGACGGCCATCTGGTCACCGTCGAAGTCCGCGTTGAACGCGGTGCAGACGAGCGGGTGGATCTGGATGGCCTTGCCCTCGACCAGCTGGGGCTCGAAGGCCTGGATGCCGAGGCGGTGCAGGGTGGGCGCACGGTTCAGCAGGACGGGGTGCTCGGCGATGACCTCTTCGAGCACGTCCCACACGACCGGGCGGGCACGCTCGACCATGCGCTTGGCCGACTTGATGTTCTGCGCGTGGTTCAGGTCGACCAGGCGCTTCATCACGAACGGCTTGAAGAGCTCCAGCGCCATGGCCTTGGGCAGACCGCACTGGTGCAGCTTGAGCTGCGGGCCGACGACGATGACCGAACGGGCCGAGTAGTCGACGCGCTTGCCGAGCAGGTTCTGGCGGAAACGACCCTGCTTGCCCTTCAGCATGTCGCTGAGGGACTTCAGCGGCCGGTTGCCCGGGCCGGTGACCGGACGGCCGCGACGGCCGTTGTCGAACAGGGCGTCGACGGCCTCCTGGAGCATGCGCTTCTCGTTGTTCACGATGATCTCGGGCGCGCCGAGGTCGAGAAGCCGCTTCAGGCGGTTGTTGCGGTTGATCACGCGGCGGTACAGGTCGTTCAGGTCGGAGGTCGCGAAGCGGCCACCGTCCAGCTGCACCATCGGACGCAGGTCCGGCGGGATGACCGGGACGCAGTCCAGCACCATGCCGTTGGGCTTGTTGGTGGTCTGCAGGAACGCGGAGACGACCTTGAGGCGCTTCAGCGCACGGGTCTTCTTCTGGCCCTTGCCGGTGCGGATGATCTCGCGCAGGCGCTCGGACTCCTCCGCCAGGTCGAAGGTCTCGAGGCGGTCCTTGAGGGCCGCCGCGCCCATCGAGCCGGAGAAGTAGGTGCCGAAGCGGTCGCGCAGCTCGCGGTAGAGCAGCTCGTCGCCCTCGAGGTCCTGGACCTTGAGGTTCTTGAAGCGGGCCCACACCTCGTCGAGGCGGTCGAGCTCGCGCTGCGCGCGGTCGCGCAGCTGCTTCATCTCGCGCTCGGCGCCCTCGCGCACCTTGCGGCGCACGTCGGCCTTGGCGCCCTCGGCCTCCAGCTCGGCCAGGTCGGTCTCGGCCTTCTTGGCACGGGCCTCGAGGTCGGAGTCGCGGCGGTTCTCGATCTGCTGGCGCTCGACCGAGACGTGCGCCTCCAGGGACGGCAGGTCGCGCTGGCGGCGCTCGTCGTCGACCCAGGTGATCATGTAGGCGGCGAAGTAGATGACCTTCTCGAGGTCCTTCGGCGCCAGGTCGAGCAGGTAGCCCAGGCGGGACGGCACGCCCTTGAAGTACCAGATGTGGGTGACCGGGGCGGCCAGCTCGATGTGGCCCATCCGCTCACGGCGCACCTTGGCGCGGGTCACCTCGACGCCGCAGCGCTCACAGATGATGCCCTTGAAGCGGACGCGCTTGTACTTACCGCAGTAGCACTCCCAGTCCCGGGTGGGGCCGAAGATCTTCTCGCAGAAGAGTCCGTCCTTTTCGGGCTTCAGGGTGCGGTAGTTGATGGTCTCCGGCTTCTTGACCTCGCCGTGCGACCACTGGCGGATGTCGTCGGCGGTGGCCAGGCCGATGCGGAGCTCGTCGAAGAAGTTGACGTCAAGCACTGGTCGTCAAGCCCTCTTTCGTAAGTCGAGAGTCGTTCATGTGGTCTGAGGGGGGCCTGGGGGCGGGCCGGCTGCTCGGGCAGCCGGCCCAACCTCCGTCAGACCTCTTCGACGCTGCTCGGCTCGCGCCGGGACAGGTCAATGCCGAGCTCCTCGGCGGCGCGGAACACGTCCTCGTCGGAGTCCCGCATCTCGATGGACTGGCCGTCCGAGGACAGCACCTCCACGTTGAGGCAGAGCGACTGCATTTCCTTGATGAGGACCTTGAAGGACTCGGGAATGCCGGGCTCGGGGATGTTCTCGCCCTTGACGATGGCCTCGTAGACCTTCACACGGCCGAGGACGTCGTCGGACTTGATGGTGAGCAGCTCCTGCAGCGCGTAAGCAGCGCCGTACGCCTCAAGGGCCCACACCTCCATCTCACCGAAGCGCTGACCACCGAACTGCGCCTTACCACCGAGCGGCTGCTGGGTGATCATCGAGTACGGACCGGTCGAACGGGCGTGCAGCTTGTCGTCGACCAGGTGGTGCAGCTTGAGGATGTACATGTAGCCGACCGAGACCGGCATCGGGAACGGCTCGCCGGAGCGGCCGTCGAACAGCCGGGCCTTGCCGGTGGAGTTCACCAAGCGCTCACCGTCACGGGTGAGGGTGGTGTTGTCCAGCAGGCCGGTGATCTCGTCCTCGCGGGCGCCGTCGAAGACCGGGGTGGCGAGGTTGGTGCCGCCCTGGACGGTGTCGGCGCCGATCGCCTGGAGGCGCTGGGCCCACTCGTCGGCGAGGCCGGAGACGTCCCAGCCCTGCTTGGCGAGCCACCCGAGGTGGATCTCCAGGACCTGTCCCGGGTTCATTCGGGACGGGACACCCAGCGGGTTGAGGATGATGTCGACCGGGGTGCCGTCCTCCAGGAACGGCATGTCCTCGACCGGCAGGATCTTCGAGATGACGCCCTTGTTGCCGTGACGGCCGGCGAGCTTGTCACCGTTGGTGATCTTGCGCTTCTGGGCCACGTAGACGCGGACCAGCTGGTTCACGCCCGGGGGCAGCTCGTCGCCCTCTTCGCGGTCGAAGACGCGGACGCCGATGACCTTGCCGGACTCACCGTGCGGCACCTTCAGCGAGGTGTCGCGGACCTCACGGGCCTTCTCACCGAAGATCGCGCGGAG
Organism: Kitasatospora sp. NPDC059817; assembly: GCF_042731835.1. Taxonomy (NCBI): domain Bacteria; kingdom Bacillati; phylum Actinomycetota; class Actinomycetes; order Kitasatosporales; family Streptomycetaceae; genus Kitasatospora; species Kitasatospora sp. NPDC059817. The sequence goes on from NZ_JBHWIR010000002.1 coordinate 47,153, forward strand.
CAGGCGCTCCTCCGGGGTCAGCTCGGTCTCACCCTTGGGCGTGACCTTGCCGACCAGGATGTCGCCGGTGACGACGTCGGCGCCGATGCGGATGATGCCGCGCTCGTCGAGGTCGGCGAGGACCTCCTCGGAGACGTTCGGGATGTCCCGGGTGATCTCCTCGGGGCCGAGCTTGGTGTCACGGGCGTCGACCTCGTGCTCCTCGATGTGGATCGAGGAGAGGACGTCGTCCTGCACGAGGCGCTGCGACAGGATGATCGCGTCCTCGTAGTTGTGACCCTCCCACGACATGAACGCCACGAGCAGGTTCTTGCCGAGGGCCATCTCGCCCTCGTCGGTGCACGGGCCGTCGGCCAGCACCTGGCCGGACTCGACCCGGGCGCCCTCGTCCACGAGCACCTTCTGGTTGAAGGCGGTGCCCTGGTTGGAGCGGGTGAACTTGGCGGCGCGGTACGTGGTGTACGTGCCGTCGTCGTTGGCGACGGTGACGTAGTCGGCCGAGACCTCCTGGACGACACCGGCCTTCTCGGCGGTGATGACGTCCGCGGCGTCGACGGCGCAGCGGTACTCCATGCCGGTACCGACCAGCGGAGCCTCGCTCTTCAGCAGCGGCACCGCCTGGCGCATCATGTTCGAGCCCATGAGCGCGCGGTTGGCGTCGTCGTGCTCGAGGAACGGGATCATGGCGGTCGCGACCGACACCATCTGGCGCGGCGAGACGTCCATGTAGTCGATCTCGGTGCCCGGGATGTAGTCGATCTCGCCGCCACGGCGGCGGACCAGGACACGCGGCTCGGCGAAGGTCAGCTCCGCCGTCAGCGGGGCGTTGGCCTGCGCGATGACGTAGCGGTCCTCCTCGTCGGCCGTGAGGTAGTCGACCTGCTCCGTGACGACACCCTCGATGACCTTGCGGTACGGGGTCTCGATGAAGCCGAAGGCGTTGACCCGGCCGTACGAGGCCAGCGACCCGATCAGACCGATGTTCGGGCCTTCGGGGGTCTCGATCGGACACATGCGCCCGTAGTGCGAGGGGTGCACGTCACGGACCTCGAAGCCGGCGCGCTCACGGGAGAGACCACCGGGGCCGAGGGCGGACAGACGGCGCTTGTGGGTCAGGCCCGACAGCGGGTTCGTCTGGTCCATGAACTGCGACAGCTGGCTGGTGCCGAAGAACTCCTTGATGGAGGCGACGACCGGCCGGATGTTGATCAGGGTCTGCGGCGTGATCGCCTCGACGTCCTGGGTGGTCATGCGCTCGCGCACGACGCGCTCCATACGGGCGAGACCCGTACGGACCTGGTTCTGGATGAGCTCGCCGACGTTGCGCAGGCGACGGTTGCCGAAGTGGTCGATGTCGTCGACCTCGACCACGATGTCGCGACCGGTCTGGTCGTTCCACTCGGTCTCACCGGCGTGCAGCTTCACCAGGTACTTGATCGCACCGATGATGTCGGGCTCGGTGAGCACGCCGGAGTCCAGCGACTCGGCGTTGCCCAGCTTCCGGTTGACCTTGTAGCGGCCCACCTTGGCGAGGTCGTAGCGCTTCGGGTTGAAGTACAGGTTCTCCAGAAGCGTCTGCGCGGCCTCGCGCGTCGGCGGCTCGCCAGGACGCAGCTTGCGGTAGATGTCCAGAAGCGCGTCGTCCTGGCCCTGGGTGTGGTCCTTCTCCAGGGTGTTGCGCATGGACTCGTACTCGCCGAACTCCTCGAGAATCATCTCGTTGGTCCAGCCGAGCGCCTTGAGCAGCACGGTGACGGACTGCTTGCGCTTGCGGTCGATGCGGACGCCGACCATGTCGCGCTTGTCGATCTCCATCTCCAGCCAGGCACCACGCGAGGGGATGACCTTGCAGGAGTAGATGTCCTTGTCGGACACCTTGTCCAGGGTGGAGTCGAAGTACACGCCCGGGGAGCGGACCAGCTGCGACACGACGACACGCTCGGTGCCGTTGATCACGAACGTGCCCTTGTGGGTCATGAGCGGGAAGTCGCCCATGAAGACCGTCTGAGACTTGATCTCACCGGTCTCGTTGTTGGTGAACTCGGCCGTGACGAAGAGCGGAGCCGCGAACGTGAAGTCGCGGTCCTTGCACTCGTCAATCGAGTTCTTCGGCGGCTCGAAACGGTGGTCGCGGAAGGTCAGCGACATCGACCCACTGAAGTCCTCGATCGGGGAGATCTCCTCGAAGATCTCCTCCAGACCGGACTTGGTGGGGACGTCCTGACCGTTCTCCAGCGCCGCCTCGACCCGGGACTTCCAGGCCGCATTGCCGAGCAGCCAGTCAAAGCTCTCGGTCTGCAGGGCCAGGAGGTTGGGGACCTCGAGGGGCTCCTTGATCTTCGCGAAGGAGACGCGGAGCGGGGCGGTGGATGCGGCGGAATTGTTCGAGGCGTTGCGCGGCGCGGCCAAGAGGGGGGTCCTTCCGAGGGCTCGGAGCTCACTACGCGCGTACCAGCCGGGCCTTCACGGGCTTGGTCCCGCCTCCCTCGCCACTGGCCTCCGCCGGGATCGGAATCCCAGGTCAGAGCCGCTTTGCGGAGGCGATGCCAGACCCCTTCAGGGCAACGCAAACTCCGGGCGACGAGTCACGGAGCAGCTAACAGGCAGCGCAAAGGGACAGTGTAGCCAAAGGGCACACTGCTGTCCAGCTCTGATTCGGAAACCGAATCGGAGACTCCTCCCGGTAGCCGGCGGACGCGAACGCCCACCGGGTACTGCACCGGCCCGGGCACTGCCCGGGCCCCATAACTCACGTGGAGTCATTTCCCGCCTGAGCCACTGGTTATGCATCCAGTGGCAAACCAACCGGGCGGACTCGCGCCTTGAGAATCGCGCGCCTCGCCGGGTTCGTCAAGGGCCCGCAGGCGGTGCGGACCTCGACCCGTCCATCGGCCGGACGCCCCCCGGCGTTACAGAAGCCGTGGTGGGGGCCACCGTCGATGACGGTGATCACCATACCCGTCCGCACCGACGCTGCCGAGTGGGCTCTCGGCCACACCGGCGCGTCCCGGCCGCGGAGCGGTCCCAGGGCCGTCCAGGGCCGTCCAGGGCCGGAAACGCGAAAAAGCCGGGCCGACCACCCACAAGGGTGATCGGCCCGGCTTCAGGCCCCCTCAGAGGGGGCGAGAAGTCACTTGACGGTGACCTTGGCGCCGGCACCCTCGAGGGCGGCCTTGGCCTTCTCGGCAACGTCCTTGGCAACCTTCTCCAGGACCTTGGCACCAGCGGTGTCAACGAGGTCCTTGGCCTCCTTCAGGCCGAGGGAGGTCAGGGTGCGCACCTCCTTGATGACCTGGATCTTCTTGTCGCCGGCACCATCGAGGATGACGTCGAACTCGTCCTGCTCCTCGACGGCCTCAACGGCGGCCGGGCCACCGGCGGCGGCAACGGCGACCGGGGCGGCGGCGGTGACGTCGAACTTCTCCTCGAAGGCCTTCACGAAGCCAGCGAGCTCGATGAGGGTGAGGTCCTCGAACTGCGCGAGCAGCTCGTCCTGGGACAGCTTCGCCATGATGGCGTCCTTCCACTAAATCGGCAGGTGATGCCGTATGTACGGGTGGGGCGGGCACGGGCCCGCAGCGAGGCGTGAGCCTGCCGATTACTCGGCGGCGGCGTCCTCGGCGGCGGGAGCCGGCGTACCGGCACCGCCCTGCTCGACCTTGTCGCGCAGCGCGTCCACAGTGCGGACGAGCTTCGACGGCAGGGCCTGGAAGAGCGCGGCAGCCTGGGACTGCTTGGCCTTCAGGGCACCCGCCAGCTTGGCGAGCAGCACCTCGCGGGACTCGAGGTCCGCGAGCTTCTTGATCTCATCGGCGGACAGCGCCTTACCGTCAAGGACACCGCCCTTGATGATGAGAGCGGGGTTCTCCTTGGCGAAGTCACGCAGAGCCTTCGCCGACTCCACCGGGTCACCGGTGACGAAGGCGACAGCCGTCGGACCGTTGAACAGGTCGTCGAGCTCCGAAATCCCGGCCTCGTTGGCCGCGATCTTGGTCAGCGTGTTCTTCACCACGGCGTACTCGGCGTTCTCGCCGAGCGAGCGACGCAGGGTCTTGACCTGCTTCACCGAGAGACCGCGGTACTCGGTCAGCAGCGCCGCGGAGGAGCCACGGAACTTGTCCGTGATCTCGGCGACGGCAGCAGCCTTGTCGGGCCTTGCCATAGGCTTACGCCTCCTTCCGTGATGTCGAAATCCGGCCGACCGCGAAAGTCGACCATTCACGCCTCGAACCAACCGGACGGAAGGAAAGCCTGCGGAAAGCAGATGAGCCCCGATGCGCAGGGCGCACGGGGCTCGAAACGACCTCAACGGATGTTCGCGCGAACGCGGACCCGGAAGTCGAAGCTCCAGACACACCTGCGCGGGCTGCCTGCGACGAAGCGCAGATCCTTCGGCCACCGAATCCCTCGCGAGCACGGTGACAACCAGCGGTCTTTGGCTTCGGTAACAGTAACCGGACTCCGCCGTCCGGGGCAAATCGCCCCTGAACGGCCGATGCCCGCCGGGCCGGCCGCGCCGGACGGGGCTCAGCGGGCCAGCGGGGAGACCGTCCGGGGCCCGGTGTCCACGGTGTCCGTCTCGGCCGGGGCCTGCACCGAGAGCAGGGCGCCGGCGAAGTCGGAGTAGAGCACCGAGTCGTCCGCCCGGCCGCTGTCACCGCTGCCGGTGCGCTGGAGCCGGACCAGCTGGTCCTTGTCGTTGAGCCAGAGGTCCACGGTGAGCGAGATCGAGCCGCCGGGGGCCAGCGCGGCCCGCAGGCCGTCCCGGCGGGCCTGGGTCAGCTGGGTCTGGGCGGCGGCGTAGCGCTCGGCGGTGGTGGTGATCCGGTAGTGCTCGACCGTCGAGTCGTCGAACCTCTCCTCGCCGATGAACCGGGGGTCCACCCCGTCGGCGGTGGCGGCGGCCAGCGCCTCGACCGGGTTCAGCAGGTCGATCAGCCCCGCGTACGGGACCTCCCGGTGGCCGTCCGGGTCCGGCGGGACGGAGAAGCGCTCCCAGTGCCGGCCGCCCTGGCGGGCCGCGGTGGCGGCGTCGCCGCCCTGGTAGGCGACGGTGTCCACGACGATCAGCTGCTCGGCGTCGGCCGGGGTGGAGCGCTTGATCTGGAGCGCCGTCTTGGGCTGCCAGAACAGCGGCCCGGCCCCGGCGTCCGCGCCCAGCCGGTAGCTGACCTTGGCCCGGCGGGCGGTCTGCATCGCCAGCTGGGCGGAGACCAGGACGCCGTGCGGCGAGCGGTCGCTGGGCTTGGCCGCCTCGGTCGACGAGGAACTCGTCGGGGTCGGGCTGCCGGAGGGCGTGGACGGCGCGCCGCCACCCCCGCCGCATCCGGCCAGCCCGCTCGCCAGCAGGACGACCGCGGCCAGCGCCGCCAACCGCCGTCGTCCTGCCATCGTCTGGTCCCCTCTCGCCCGGGCGCCGCGTCGGCGGCTTTCGTTCCGGCCACCTTGCCACCCTGACCCGGATCAGCCGGTGGCGCCCCCCTTGCCGAGCTTCGCCAGCTCGGCCAGTTCCACCGTGTCGGCCGCGCCCGGCACCGCGGCGGTGACCGGCGTGCCGTAGTCCGAGTAGAGGACGGTGGACTTGAACGCGCCCGCCTTGGTGTCGCCGGTCGCGCTCCGCTGGACGACCAACTGGTCGGCGTCCACCCAGAGGTCTCGTCGGCTCCGGTGCGCGGGCTCGGCGGATCAGCCGAGCAGTTTGAGGAGGTCGGTCTCGCTGCCGAGGTCGGTGGCGGCGGGGGCGTCGATCTTCGCGGCCTTGCCGAGGTCCGCGTACTTGACGGTGACGGCGTCGTGCTCGCCGTTCTTGTCCCCGTACTCCTGGTACTGGACGAGTTCCTGCCGGCCGTTGAGCCAGAAGTCGATGGTGAGGGTCCTGCCGTCCTCTTCCAGGGACTTCTGGACGGCCGTGCGCTGGCCGGCCGTGAGCGCCGGCATGGCGGCCACCATGGCGGAGGCCTCCTCGACCGCCCGCAGGTGGGTGACCTGGACGCCATCGAGGCTCTCCTGGCCGACCTTGGCGGGCTTGCCGCTCTGTGCGGCGAGCCCGAGCTGGGCGACCGGGTTGAGCAGTTGGCTCATCAGCAGGACGCCGTTGCCGAGTTCGTTCGAGGCGGGCAGCTTGATCCAGTGCTTGCCGCCCATGGCTGCGGCCTCGCTGTCGCCGCCGCCGAGGTAGCCGTCGGTCCCGATCACCCGGAACCGGATCTTCTTGGTCTCGACCTCGCCCGTCAGGTCGACGGCCGCCCGGTTCGGGTCCTTCCAGTCGGCGTCACCGCTGCCCGCGGTGTGGGTCGAGCCGTCCGGGGAGATCATGGTGACCTTGCCGTTGCCGGCCTTCTGCATCACCAGGGCGGAGGCTGCCAGCGCGGCCTTGGGGTCTCCGGTCAGCGCCGCGGCCGCCGCGTCGCCGCTCTTGGCGTCGCCGCCCTTGCTGCCGCAGGCGGTGACGGCACCGAGCAGCACGGCCGCGATGGCGACGGTCGAGGCGAGGCGCGTAGCGCGCATGGAGTCCCCCGTGAGATCCGAACGATCCGATGAAGAACCGATTTTCGGCTTCTTCTCACGCGGACTCTAACGGATCGCCAGATCCCCCACGCGCCGAACAACACCCTCCCGTCACCCGGCTTCGACAGGGGGCGCGTCACCTTCTCCGGGGGTCGAGACATCCGTCGTGGTCACCGTGGTGCCGTCGCTCCCCCGGGCCGTCTCACGCAGTCGCAGCAGCCGCTCGTCGGGCCCGACCCAGACGTCGTAACCGATCGCCGACACCCCTCGCCGGCCGTACCAGTCGACCACCGCGGCGAGCCGTGCCGGGGTCAACTCCTGGTCCGCGCCGAAGTATTCGGCCACCGGCGTGGAGCCCTGGTAGTGCGCCACGGTCATCCCGGCCAGCTGCTCGCCGCCGAGCGAGCCGAGCTTCCCGGCCTGCGCGATCTTGTACGCGCGGCTGCCCGGGTTGGTGACCAGTGCGGTCATCCAGCCACCCGCGTAGCCGCCCGGGCCGGTGGTCGCCCGCGGATCGAGCGACTCGGCGCCGTCCCGGTCCGCGTGCTTGGGCGGGGCGCCCTGGTAGCTGAGGTCGAGTGCGCCGTCCCGCAGGGTCAGCTGCCCGGTGCCCTGCTCGTCGGTGACGCTCAGGGCGCCCTCGTCCCGGGTGCCCCAGACCAGGGTGCCGCTCGCGGTGCGGCGGCCGGCCGGGCCCTCCTCGACCACGTCGATCCGGGCGCCGCCGGCGTCGTCCAGCGCCTGGGCGGCGGCGAGCACCACCTGGCGGGGCGGTACGGGCGCGGGGTCGCCGTCGGGGGTGCGGGTTCCCGGGGCGGCCAGCAGGCTGCACCCGGTGGTGGCACCGATCAGCAGCAGGGTGGCCACCGCGGCGGCGGGGCGAAGGGTGGGCGGCACGGCACGCTCCGACGGTCACACGTTCTGCACATGATCTGACCGGCAGAGCGTACGACGCTTCGGGCAACCGTTCCCATCCACCCCTGTCCCGATCCGGAAACGACGGCGGGCCCGCACCCCCGGTGAAGGGGGTACGGGCCCGTCGTACGGACTGCTTCAGAGCCGATCGGCTCAGACCGCGGCCGGGTCCTCTTCGACGAAGAGGTTGCGGGTGCGGTTCGGGTCCACGGGGATGCCGGGGCCGATCGTGGTGCTGATGGCGGTCTTCTTGATGTAGCGGCCCTTGGCGGCGGACGGCTTGGCGCGGAGCACCTCGTCCAGCGCGGCGGCGTAGTTCTCGACCAGCTGCTCGTCGGTGAAGGAGGCCTTACCGATGATGAAGTGCAGGTTCGAGTGCTTGTCGACGCGGAACTCGATCTTGCCGCCCTTGATGTCGTTGACAGCCTTGGCGACGTCCGGGGTCACGGTGCCGGTCTTCGGGTTCGGCATCAGACCACGGGGACCGAGCACGCGGCCGAGGCGGCCGACCTTGCCCATGAGGTCCGGGGTGGCGACGACGGCGTCGAAGTCCAGGCGGCCCTTGGCGACCTCGTTGATCAGCTCGTCGGAGCCGACGATGTCGGCGCCCGCAGCACGCGCGGCCTCGGCACGGTCACCGGTCGCGAAGACCAGGACCCGAGCGGTCTTACCGGTGCCGTGCGGGAGGATCACGGTGCTGCGGACCATCTGGTCGGCCTTGCGCGGGTCGACGCCCAGACGCATGGCGACCTCGACGGTGCCGTCGAACTTGGTGGTGCTGGTCGCCTTGGCGAGGCGGATGGCCTCGAGGGGGGCGTAGAGGCGGTCGCGGTCGACCTGAGCGTCCGCGGCCTTCAGAGCCTTGCTGCGCTTCACTGCTGCTCCTGAATGGTGATGGGAGTCGTGGTATCACGGGCCTGCGCAGGCCCTACCACAGGGACGAAAAGAGCTGGTCAGCCCTCGACGGTGATGCCCATCGACCGGGCGGTGCCGGCGATGATCTTCTCCGCCGCGTCCAGGTCGTTGGCGTTCAGGTCGGGCATCTTGGTGGTCGCGATGTCGCGGACCTGGGCGCTGGTGAGCTTGGCGACCTTGGTCTTGTGCGGCTCGCTGGAGCCCTTGTCCACACCGGCGGCCTTCAGGATGAGGCGCGCGGCCGGCGGCGTCTTCGTGATGAAGGTGAAGGAACGGTCGTCGTAGACCGTGATCTCCACCGGCACGATCATGCCGCGCTGCGACTCGGTCGCAGCGTTGTAGGCCTTGCAGAACTCCATGATGTTGACGCCGTGCTGGCCCAGCGCGGGGCCGACCGGCGGCGCCGGGTTGGCCGCACCGGCGTTGATCTGGAGCTTGATAAGCCCCGTGACCTTCTTCTTCTTGGGAGGCATGTCTCTCCGGGTCCTTCCGAGAGGTGAGTGCTGGTGTGTGCGGAACCGGGGCGACACCCGGCCGCCAACACACACATCGAACCAGGCTAACGCCTTAGCGCCGCTGGACCAAAACGGATCCGGGGCAGGGCCCTCGGCCCCGCCCCGGATCCGAAGATTGTGGGACTAGTTCTTCTGGATCTGGTCGAAGGAGAGCTCGACCGGGGTCTCCCGGCCGAAGATCTCGACCAGGCCCTTGACCTTCTTCGAGTCGGGGTTGATCTCGTTGATGGTCGCCTGCAGGGTCGCGAACGGACCGTCGGTGACGGTGACCGAGTCGCCGACCTCGAAGTCCAGCACCTGGATCTCGCTCGGCTTGATCGGCGAGGGCTTGCCGGCCTCCTTGGCCGCCTGGCGCTCGACGTCCGGGGCGAGCATCTTGACGACCTCGTCCAGGGTCAGCGGGTACGGGTCGTAGGCGTTGCCGACGAAGCCGGTGACACCGGGGGTGTTGCGCACGACGCCCCAGGACTCGGGGGTGAGGTCCATGCGCACCAGGACGTAGCCGGGGAGCTTGTTCTGGCGGATGGTCTTGCGGTCGCCGTTCTTGATCTGGACGACCTCCTCCTGCGGCACCTCGGCCTGGAAGATGTACTCCTCGACGTTCAGCGAGACGGCGCGCTGCTCCAGGTTCTGCTTCACCCGGTTCTCGTAGCCGGCGTAGGTGTGGATCACGTACCACTCGCCCGGCATGAAGCGCAGGTCCTCGCGGAACTTGGCGACCGGGTCGACCTCGACGACCTCCTCAGCCTCGGCCTCCTCGGCGTCGGCGTCCTCGGCGTCGGCCTCGGTCTCCTCGGCGGCGGGCTCCACGTCGTCCTCCACGTGCAGCGCCGCCTCCTCGGCGGGCTCGCCGGCCTCGGCCTCGTCGTGCGCCTCGACCTCGTCCTCGTCGCCGTCCACGGCGTCAACGATCTGCTCGGCGGACTCGGCTTCGTCAGCCAGCTCGGCCGCGTCCAGCTCGGCGGCGACATCCGCCTCGCGGACGGTCTCGTCGGCGTCGTACAGGGGGGACTCAGACACGGTGGCTGCTTCTTTCCTGGAGATGGTGAAGGTGGCGCGCTCCGGGGCCGGCTCCGGCGGGCTGCCGCTCGCGCGGGCGCCAGGAGAGGACTCGGAGACTTCAACAGTACCGAGTCCACGGTAGCGGCCGCGTACGTCCGGCGCAGACAGCACGACCCGGGCCGAAGATTCGGCCCGGGTCGGGAGACTGCTACGGAGGTGGGACGGCCAGGTCAGCCGAAGACCAGGAGGCTCAGCTTGGAGAGGCCGTAGTCGAGGCCGGCCACGAAGCCCATCACGACCACCACGAACACGACGACGACGGTCGTGTACTGGGTGAGCTCGCTGCGGGTGGGCCAGACGACCTTGCGCAGCTCGGCGATGATCTGGCGGTAGAACAGGCCGATTCGGGCGAACGGGCCCATCTTGCCGCGCTTGCCGGACTTCTTGTCACCGGCGCGGGCGGCGCGCTTGCGCTCGCGGCGCGAGAGCGACTTGTCCTCGCCCTCCGCGGGCGTGGTGTCGGCAGCGCCGTCGGCCCCCTCGGGGTTGCCGCTCTCAGGCGTTGCGGTGGAGCCCGTGGTCTCCGTCACTCGTCCTCACCTGAATCCGGGTCCGGCCGAGCGGCTCGCGCCCGATGGGGCACGAACGGCCGGCTACAAGCGGTGCTGATTCGGAGCCCTCTCCGCATCAAGCCCGCTCGCTCTGCGGAGCGAACGGGCTGAAAACGGATCAAGCAGCAGGGCAAGAGGGACTTGAACCCCCAACCGCCGGTTTTGGAGACCGGTGCTCTACCAATTGAGCTATTGCCCTACGGGGTCTCGCGACTCCGTAGCGACCAACCTACCGCATCTCCCCCCGCTGTCTGCACAGCTGGTGAAGCTCCGGTTCTTTTTCGGCGGGCCGTCGAGCAGTGAGCATACGTGGTCGAGGGGTGTTTGGTCGAACCTCTTCTTCCGGGGGAACCGGTTGTCCGGCATATGTCCGGCATGCCCGCATGATCACCGGCGGATCGGCGGGCGCCGCCATGTGGACGGTCCGGTACGGATGGTGAAACCGCGATGCCCGGTCCGTCCCGGTTCTGCGACGATGCAGGCATGAGCGCTTCCACCCCGCAGCCCGACCGTTCCATCCGCCCCGCCGACCGCCGGGTCTCCGCCCGGATCGGTGCGATCGCCGAGTCCGCGACCCTCGCCGTGGACGCCAAGGCCAAGGCCCTCAAGGCGGCCGGCCGTCCGGTGATCGGCTTCGGAGCCGGCGAGCCCGACTTCCCCACCCCGGACTACATCGTCGAGGCGGCCGTCGAGGCCTGCCGCGACCCGAAGAACCACCGCTACACCCCGGCGGGTGGCCTGCCCGAGCTGAAGTCCGCGATCGCCGCCAAGACGCTGCGCGACTCCGGCTACGAGGTGGACGCCTCCCAGGTGCTGGTCACCAACGGCGGCAAGCAGGCGATCTACGAGGCGTTCGCCGCGATCCTGGACCCGGGCGACGAGGTCATCGTCCCGGCCCCGTACTGGACCACCTACCCGGAGTCGGTCCAGCTCGCCGGCGGCGTCCCGGTGGAGGTCGTGACCGACGAGACCACCGGTTACAAGGTCTCGGTCGAGCAGCTGGAAGCCGCCCGCACCGAGAACACCAAGGTGGTGCTCTTCGTCTCGCCGTCCAACCCGACCGGCGCGGTGTACACCGAGGCCGAGGCCGAGGCGATCGGCCGCTGGGCGCTGGAGCACGGCCTCTGGGTGCTCACCGACGAGATCTACGAGCACCTGGTGTACGGCGACGCCTCCTTCACCTCGCTGCCGGCCCTGCTGCCCGAGCTGGCCGACAAGTGCATCGTGGTCAACGGCGTCGCCAAGACCTACGCGATGACCGGCTGGCGGGTGGGCTGGGTGATCGGCCCCAAGGACGTCATCAAGGCCGCGACCAACCTGCAGTCGCACGCCACCTCGAACGTCTCCAACGTCGCCCAGCGCGCCGCGATCGCCGCCGTCAGCGGCGACCTGGCCGCGGTGCACGAGATGCGCACCGCCTTCGACCGCCGCCGCAAGACCATCGTGCGGATGCTCAACGAGATCGAGGGCGTGTACTGCCCCGAGCCGGAGGGCGCCTTCTACGTGTACCCGTCCGTCAAGGGCCTGCTGGGCAAGGAGATCCGCGGCCACCGCCCGCAGAGCTCCGGCGAGCTGGCCTCGCTGATCCTGGACGAGGCCGAGGTCGCGGCCGTCCCGGGCGAGGCCTTCGGCACCCCCGGCTACCTGCGGTTCTCCTACGCGCTCGGCGACGCCGACCTGGCCGAGGGCATCGGCCGGCTGCAGAAGCTGCTCGGCGAGGCCCGCGACTGACACCCGCCGGCGCCCGCTGACGTCCGCTGACGTCCGCTGACACCCGCGCTTCACGTCGGGTACCGCCCTCTTTCACCCCTTCGGGGGACGGAAGGAGGGCGGTTCCCGTTTGGGGGTCCGATGCGGCAGTATCGGCGAATGGAACGCCTGTTGAATCCGCGAGACGTCAGGGACCTCCCGAAGGCCCACCTGCACCTGCACTTCACCGGCTCGATGCGGCCCGCCACCCTGCTGGAGCTGGCCGACAAGCACGGCGTCCGACTGCCGGAGGCGCTCAGCTCCGGCGAGCCGCCGCAACTGCGGGCCACCGACGAACGCGGCTGGTTCCGCTTCCAGCGCCTGTACGACACCGCCCGCTCGGTGCTGCGGGACGAGGAGGACATCCGCCGGCTGGTCCTGGAGACCGCCCAGGACGAGCGGCGGGACGGCTCCCGCTGGTTGGAGATCCAGGTCGACCCGACCTCGTACGCGCCCCGGCTGGGCGGGCTGATCCCCGCGCTGGAGCTGATCCTGGACGCCGTGGAGAACGCCGCCACGGCCACCGGGGTGGGCATCCGGGTGCTGGTCGCGGCGAACCGGATGAAGTCCCCGATGGACGCCCGGACGCTGGCCCGGCTCGCCGTCCGGTACGCCGACCAGGGCGTGGTCGGCTTCGGCCTCTCCAACGACGAGCGGCGCGGCCTCGCCCGGGACTTCGACCGGGCCTTCGAGATCGCCCGCAAGGGCGGGCTGCTGGCCGCCCCGCACGGCGGCGAGCTGGCCGGGCCCGAATCCGTCCGGGACTGCCTGGACGACCTGGGCGCCGGCCGGATCGGCCACGGCGTCCGCGCCGCCGAGGACCCCCGGCTGATGGAACGGCTGGCGGACCGCCAGATCACCTGCGAGGTCTGCCCCTCCTCGAACGTCTCGCTCGGCGTCTACGAGCGCCCCGAGGACGTCCCGCTGCGGCGGCTGTTCGACGCCGGCGTGCCGCTGGCCCTGGGCGCGGACGACCCGCTGCTGTTCGGCAGCCGGCTGGCCGCCCAGTACGACCTGGCCCGCGACGTCCTCGGCTTCGACGACGCCGAACTCGCCGAGCTGGCACGGCAGTCCGTCCGCGGCTCGCGCGCGCCGGAGGCCGTCCGCAAGGAGTTGCTGGCGGACATCGACACCTGGCTGGTCAGCGCCACCTGAGGCGTGCCTTGTGGACCAGGCCGACCCCGGACAGGCCTAGAGCTTGACGCCGATCATCACCGGCTCGTTCACCAGCTCGACCCCGAAGGCCTCGCGGACGCCGTCCCGGATCTCCCGGGCCAGCGCCAGCAGGTCCTCGGCGGTGGCCGCGCCGCGGTTGGTGAGCGCCAGGGTGTGCTTGGTGGAGAGCGTCGCCGGGCCGCTGCCGTAGCCCTTGCCGAAGCCGGCCCGGTCGATCAGCCAGGCGGCCGAGGTCTTGGTGCAGCCCTCCGGCGCCGGGTAGGCGGGGGCGTTCTCGGTGCCCGGGCGGGTCCGGAAGGACTCGTACTGGGCGGCGGTGAGCACCGGGTTGGTGAAGAAGGAGCCGGCCGACCAGGTGTCGTGGTCCGCCGGGTCCAGCACCATGCCCTTGCCGGAGCGCAGCCCCAGCACCGCGTCGTGCGCCCGCTCCAGCGGCACCCGCTCGCCCTGCTCGACGCCGAAGTGCCTGGCCACCTCGGCGTACTTGACCGGGGTGGAGAGCCCCTCGTGGTCGGCCAGGGCGAACCGCACCCGCAGCACCACGTAGCGGTCCGGCTCGGCCTTGAACCGGCTGTGCCGGTAGGAGAACGCGCACTCGGCGTTGGGGAGCGTGACCACCTCGCCGGCCGTGCGGTCGTAGGCGACCACCTCGGTGATCGACTGGGCGACCTCCTGGCCGTACGCGCCGACGTTCTGCACCGGGGTCGCACCGGCCGAGCCGGGGATGCCGGCCAGGAACTCGACGCCCGCCAGGCCGTGCTCGCGCACCGCGCGGGTGACCGCCTCCGACCAGACCTCGCCGGCCGCCAGCTCCAGCACGGTGCCGTCCAGGGCGAAGCCGGTGGTCGCGATCCGCAGCACGGTGCCGGGGAAGCCGGCGTCGCCGATCACCAGGTTGGAACCGCCGCCGAGGACCAGCAGCGGCTCGCCGGCCTCGTCGGCCGCGCGGACGGCGGCGATCACCTCGTCGTCGGTGTGGGCGGTCACCAGGCGGCGGGCCGGGCCACCGAGCCGGAGCGTGGTCAGCGGGGCGAGGGGGGCGTCGTTTTCTACCAGCACGCCCACCAGCGTACGGGTGCGGGGGCGGCCGCCCGGCCGCCCCCACACCCACACCCGGATCGGCCGGTCAGGCCTTCGAGGCCTCGGCGTGGACGGGCGCCGCGTCCTCGGCCCGCTCGGCACCGGCCCGCTCGGCACCGGCCCGCTCGGCACCGGTCTGCTCGGCACCGGCCTGCTCCGGCTCCACGGCCGCCGGCTCGTCGGCGACGGCCGCGGGCTTCACCCGGCGCGGGAGGAAGAACGCGCAGACCGCCGCGACCGCCACCACCCCGGCGCCGACGTACAGCGCGGGCACCAGCCCGTCGATGAAGGACTGCTCCGACGTGTACCCGCCCTGCGCCGAGAACACCGCCGAGAGGACGGCCACGCCGAGCGCGCCGCCGACCTCGCGCAGCGCGTTGTTGGCGCCGGAGGCGATGCCCTGCTCCTCCGGCCGGACGCTGTCCATCACCAGGGCGGCGGTCGGGGCGAAGTACAGCGACATGCCGATGCCGCAGATCACCACGGCGGGGATCTCGGCGGCGTAGTCGTAGCCGGTGCTGCCGCTGGTGATCGCCGCGTACATCGCCAGGCCGGCGCCCTGCAGCAGCAGCCCGGTGACCACGATCGGGCGGCCGCCGAAGCGGTCGGCCAGGATGCCCGCGATCGGGGCGACGATCAGCGGCATGCCGGTCCACGGGAGCATCCGGATGCCGGCCTCCTGCGGGCTGTAGCCGCCCACGCTCTGCAGGTGCTGGCTGATCAGGAAGATCGAGCCGAACATACCGAGGAACATCAGCAGGCCGGAGGCGTTGACGGCGGAGAAGGCCCGGCTGCGGAACAGTCGCATCGGGAGCATCGGGTGCCGGGCCCAGCGCTGCTCGTAGAGCACGAAGGCGGTGAGCAGTGCGACGCCGCCGATCAGGGAGCCGAGCACCAGCGGGCTGGTCCAGCCGTTCGGGTTGCCGCGGATCAGGCCGAGGACGACGCCGAACAGGCCCAGGCTGACCAGGATCGTGCCGACCACGTCCAGCGCCGGGTTGGCGCCCCGACTCTCGCGGAGCTTGAGGGCGGCGAGCGGGATCAGGACGAGACCGACCGGGACGTTCACCCAGAAGATCCACTGCCAGGAGAAGTGCTCGGTGAGCGTCCCGCCGACCAGCGGTCCGGTGGCGACGGCCAGGCCGTTGACGCCCGCCCAGATGCCGAAGGCCAGACCCCGCCTGGCCGCCGGCACCGCGGCGGTGAGCAGGGTGAGGGTGAGCGGCATGGAGACCGCGGCGCCGGCGCCCTGGACGGCGCGGGCGGCGATCAGCGCGCCGATGCCCGGCGAGAGGGCGGCCGCGGCGGAGCCGACGGTGAAGAGCGTGAGCCCGACCAGGAAGATCCGGCGGCGGCCGAACCGGTCGCCGAGCGCGGCGCCGAACATCAGCAGGACGGCGAAGGACAGGGTGTAGGCGCTGACCGTCCACTCCAGGTCGGACAGCCCGCCGCCGAGGTCCTCGCGGATGGACGGCAGCGCGGTGGTGACGACCAGGTTGTCCAGGCTGGCCATGAAGCCCGCGACGCTGGTGATCACCAGCGTCCAGACACCGAGCCGTCCCAGGCCCTGTTCTTCCGTTCTCTCCGTCATGGTTTCCCCCCAGGGGTCTTAGATAGTTATTGATCACTAACTTTCGAGGCCCGAAAAAAGGCCGCACGGACTCCACCGTGCGGCCCGCTACTCCCCGCCCTCGCCGTGCTCTCCACGCTCTCCGTGCTCTTCGTGCTCCCCGAAGCCCAGGCCGCTCCAGATCCGGTGGTCCCGGGGGTACCCCAGCGCCACCAGCGTGTTGATCAGCATCCCGTACGCGAAGAACTCCGCGGTGCCCTGCACGTCACCGCCGATCCGGCCCCTGACCCGCTCGAACAGCTCCTCCCAGAGCCTGCGGGCGGTCTCCCCGATCTCGTCCTCGCCGGTCGTCCGGGCCGCGAACACCGAGACGTAGAGCTGCATCTGCATCATGAGCTGCTCGCCGTCCGCGACCAGGCCCAGGTACGCCTCGGACATCGCTTGGGCGGCCGCCGGCCCGGTCAGCCCGACCGAGGCCTCGTCGAAGACCTTCCAGGTCTCCTCGATGCAGCGCTCGGCGGCGGCCGTGAAGATCGCCTGCTTGCCGGGGAACAGCCGGAACAGGTACGGCTGCGAGACACCCACCCGGCGGGCGATCGCCTCGGTGGACGTCCCCCGGTAGCCGCTCCTGGCGAATTCGATCACTGCGGCACGAACGACGCTCTCGCGCCGCTCCTCCGCACTCATCCGCATGCTCGCCCTCGCCATGGGAGCAAAGTTAGTGGCCAATCACTATCTTCGCAAGGCCGACGGGCGCGGCGGGAATCCCGTCGGACGGGCCCCGCCGCGGCCGGACACACCTGGGGCCGAGGGGCCTTCAGGCGAGCCGGACGACCGCCCTGGACATCCCGAGCACCTTCTGCCCGCCGGTGGTGGCCAGCAGGTCGACCTGCACCTTGCGGTCGTCCAGCAGCTTGGCGACCTTCGCCGACACCTCGACCACCGCACCGACGCCGTCATTCGGCACCGGGACGGGGCGGGTGAAGCGGACGCCGTACTCGACCACCGCGGCCGGGTCGCCGACCCAGTCGGTGACCACCCGAATGGCCGCAGCCATGGTGAACATTCCGTGCGCGATGACGTCCGGCAGGCCGACCTCCACGGCGAACTTCTCGTTCCAGTGGATCGGGTTGAAGTCGCCGGAGGCGCCCGCGTACCGCACCAGGGTGTCGCGGGTCACCGGGAAGGACTGCGCCGGCAGCTGGGTGCCGACCTCGACCTCGTCGTAGCTGATCGCCATCGTGTTCACTTCCCCGTCTCGTCGGCGGCCCGGGCCACCAGCGTCATGACCGACGTCACCACGTGCTCGCCGATCGCGTCCGACACCTCGCCACGCACGGTGAGCACGTCGTTGCCCGCCAGCGACTTGATGTTGTCGATGGTGACCGCGACCGTCAGCCGGTCGCCGGCCAGCACCGGGCGGGAGTAGGAGAACTTCTGGTCCCCGTGCACCACTCGGCTGTAGTCCAGGCCCAGCTCCGGGTCCTCGACCACCTGGGAGGCCGCCTGGTAGGTGATCACGAACGGGAAGGTCGTCGGGGCGATCACGTCGGGGTGGCCCAGCGCCTTCGCCACCGCCGGATCGGTGAACGCCGGATTGGTGTCCCCGATCGCGATCGCGAACTCGCGGATCTTCTCCCGGCCGACCTCGTACGGCTCGGTGGGCGGGTAGGTCCGCCCGATGAAGGAGGGGTCGAGTGCCATGGGGCAACTCCTCGGAAGCACGGTGGATCCGGCGGCCGTTGCCGCCGGCGGGGCGCGCATGGGTGCATACGCGAAAAACTCCGGGCCGCACCCCCTGAGGGATGCGGCCCGGAGCTCAAGACCTGTCACACAGGCCCGACGCCCTGCGAGAGGGTCAGCGGGTCTCGCGGTGCGCGGTGTGCGAGTTGCAGCGGGGGCAGTGCTTCTTCATCTCAAGACGGTCCGGGTCGTTACGCCGGTTCTTCTTGGTGATGTAGTTCCGCTCCTTGCACTCCACGCAGGCCAGCGTGATCTTCGGGCGGACGTCGGTGGCAGCCACGGGAGTGCCTTCCTGGGACAACGAATAAGAACACAACAAGAGTAGCCGACCGGGAGTGCGATCTCCCGACCGACTACGCGGGGTAGCGGTGACCGGACTTGAACCGGTGACACAGCGATTATGAGCCGCTTGCTCTACCAACTGAGCTACACCGCCACAGTGATCCGCAGCACAACCGAAGCCGACTGCTTTTCACCAGAGCCCCCATGCGGAATCGAACCGCAGACCTTCTCCTTACCATGGAGACGCTCTACCGACTGAGCTATAGGGGCGAACGAGGAAGAGATTACACGTTCCGCGCCCAGAGGTGAAATCCGTATCCCGACGCGAAGACCGCAGGTCGGCGAGGTGAACGGACGGACGATCCAAGGCCCCGCGTTCGATCGGCCCACCAGCCGCACGGCCCGACCCGATACGACTATTGCCCGCCTCCGAGCGCCCCGCCCCCACGCGCCATAGGCTCGACCCTCATCGACGGGGACGGCCCGGGGCGTCAGGACGACCCGGGATCAGGACGGTCCGGCCGACCGGACGGGCCAGCGCGGGAAGGAGCCTGCGATGGACAGCGCAGCCGCCGACGGACCGCACTCCGGCTCCGGCCCGACAGCCAACCCGCTCGGGCACGGACCGGTCCTCCTGCTCACCGGCGCCCGACTGGCCGACGGGCGGGTGGTGGACGTCCGGATCAGCGGGGACCGGATCCAGGCCGTCGGCACCGTCGGCAGCCTCGGCCCGTTGCCCGCCCTGCCCGGCGCACCCACCGTCACCACCGGCGCCCGGATCGACCTCAAGGGCTACCTGCTGCTGCCGGCCCCCGCCGAGGCGCACGCCCACTACGACACCGCCTTCTCGGCCGCCCTGTCCGCCCCGCCCCCGGAGAGCCCCGGCGACCTCACCCGGCGGGTCACCGAGGCCGCGCTCGCCTCGCTCGGCTACGGCGCCACCGCCCAGCGCACCCACGTCCGGATCGGCGACGTGCACGGGCTGCGTCGGCTGGAGGCGGTGCTCACCGCCCGGCAGGCGCTGCGCGGCCTGGCCGAACTCCAGGCGGTGGCGATGCCCCGGCTGCTCACCGGCCGGGCCGGCGCCGACGGCCGGGCGCAACTGCGCGACGCGCTCAAGCTGGGCGCCACCGCGGCCGGCGGCTGCCCGGAGCTGGACCCGGATCCGGCCGGGTACGTCCAGGTGCTGCTGGAGGCCGCCCGGGAGGCGGACTGCCCGGTGGACCTGCACACCACGGCCGGCAATCCGGCCCAACTCGCGCGGCTGGTCAGCGCGTTGGCCCCGCTGCGGCCGCGGGTGACACTCGGGCCGTGCGGGGCGCTGACCCGGGGTGCGTCCACGGTGCTGGCGGCCGGCGGGATTCGGGTGGTCTGCCTGCCGCAGAACGGCGGCTGCACCGGCCTGGAGGGCCGGGCGCCGGGGCTGCGACCGGGCCTGCTGCGGGAGTTGACGGAGGCCCGGGTGCCGCTGGCGGCCGGCAGCGGCGCGCTGCGGGACCAGTCCAACCCGGTCGGCCGGGCGGATCCACTGGAGTCGGCGTACCTGCTGGCGGCGGGCGGGGAGCTGGACCTGGAGGCGGCGTACGACGCGGTGGCGAACCAGGCCCGGGCGGCGCTCGGGCTGCCGCCGGTCCGGGTGGACGCCGGGTTCCCGGCGGAGCTGCTGGCGGTGCGCGGGGACAGCCTGGCCGGGGCGCTCGCGGGCGGCCACAGCCGACTGGTGGTGCACAGCGGCCGGGTGGTCAGCCGGACGAGCGCGGTGCGGGAGTTCGCGGACACCGTGGCGCTGGCGCTGCCCCGGCAGTCCGGGAGCACCGGCGGGGGCTGAGCGGCCCCTCGGGAAAATTCAAGGGGCGCGCGGCGGATTGGGGGCGCCCCGCCCCCACCTGCTGGGGCCGGGTGTAAGCCGGGGTGAGGGGGGGGGGGGCGGCCCCCCCATTGTTGCGGGGCCCC
>NZ_JBHWIR010000002.1:67180-112041 GCF_042731835.1 Kitasatospora sp. NPDC059817
GCGCGGGCCGCGCGCGGGCGCGCGGGCGGGGCGCCCGCGGGCGCCCCGCGGGCGGCGCGGCCGCGGCCCGGCCGCCGCGCCCCCCCCCCCTCCCCCACCTGCTGGCCGCCGTTCAACGGCGGCTGGAGCGGTCCCGGGCCTCCCCCACATTGGAGCCGGGCCCGCTCGGTCAGCACTGACGCTACGCCCACGGAACACCGCTCCGGGCCTGCCTTGACGCTCCCCTGTCGGTCTCCGGCCCGCTCTTGACGGGTCGTTGACGCGGCGGCGGCCGGGGGGCGCTCAGGGCTCGTACCGGTACCCGATCCCCGGTTCGGTGATCAGGTGCCGCGGGCGGCCCGGGTCACGCTCCAACTTGCGGCGCAGCCCGGCCAGGTAGACCCGCAGGTAGTTGCCGCGCGCCTCCTGGGCCGGCCCCCACACCTCCCGCAGGATCTGCCGCCCGGGCACCAGCCGGCCCGGGTTGGCCACCAGCAGGGCGAGGATCCGCCACTCGGTCGGGGTGAGCCGCACCGGGCCCCGCGGGCCGGTCACCGTGGTGGCCGTCAGGTCGACGGTGTGGTCGCCTATCACCGGCCGCCCCAGCGGGGCACCGCCCAGCGGCCGGCGCAGCACGGCACGCAGCCTGGCCAGCAGTTCCTCCATCAGGAACGGCTTGGTGAGGTAGTCGTCCGCGCCCGCGTCGAGGGCGCCCACCTTGTCGGCGGCACCGGACCGGCCGGAGAGCACGATGATCGGCATCGCGCTGCGGGTGCGCAGGCCGCGCAGCACGTCCATGCCGTCCAGGTCCGGCAGGCCGAGGTCGAGCAGCACGGCGTCCGGGGCGGAGTGCGCGGCGCGGTCCAGCGCCTCGCCGCCGCTGGCGGCCGTCCGCACGGCGTACTGCCGGGCGCTGAGGTTGATCCGCAGCGTGCGCAGCAGGGCCGGTTCGTCGTCGACGATCAGGATCTCGCTCATGCGGCCACCTCGCTCCGCTCGGCGGTCGCTTCGCGGGACACGCAGCTTTCGGCGGTTCGTTCAGTTCGTCCACTCATGTACGGGCTCCTCCCGAGTGGCGGCGGGCAGGGTGAGCAGCATGGTGGTGCCGCCCCCGGGGGTGTCCTCGACCTCCAGGCTGCCGCCCATGGCCTCGGCCAGGCCGCGGGAGAGCGCGAGGCCGAGACCGACACCGGTGGTGTTGTCGGTGTCGCCGAGGCGCTGGAAGGGCAGGAAGACCCGGTCCCGCTCCTCGGGGGCGATGCCGGGGCCGCGGTCGATCACCCGGATCTCGACCTGGTCGGCGTGGTGGCTGGCGGTGACCAGGACGGGCGCGCCGGGCGCGTTGTAACGCAGCGCGTTGGTGATCACGTTGGCGAGCACCCGCTCCAGCAGCGGCGGGTCGGCGAGCACCGGCGGCGCGGTGTCCAGGTCGAGCGGCTGGATCGGGGCGTACGGGTCGGGGAGGCTGTCGAGCGCCCGGGGCAGGATCTCGTCGAGGTGGGTCTCGGCGAGGTGCAGGGTGAGCGCGCCGGCCTGGAGGCGGCTCATGTCGAGCAGGTTGTCGACCAGGCGGGTGAGCTTGACCAGCGACTCGTCGGCGGTGGCGAGCAGTTCGGCCTGGTCCTCGGGCGAGAACTCGACGTCGGGGCTGCGCAGCGAGCCGACCGAGGCGAGCGCGGCGGCGAGCGGGGTGCGCAGGTCGTGGCTGACGGCGGCGAGCAGGGCGGTGCGCATCCGGTCGGCGGCCTTGATCGGCTCGACCTCGGCGGCGACCACGGCGAGCCGGTCGCGTTCCAGCGCGACGGCGACGTGCGCGGCGAAGGCGGTGAGGACGCGCTGGTCGGCGGCCGGCAGCCGGCGGCCGGTGAGGACCAGGACGGCGTCCGCGCCGACCGGCACCTCGGTGGTCTCGCTCTGCCCGTCGGTGTCGTCCTGGTGCTCGGCCTCGGAGTGGGCGAGCACCTCGTCGTCGACCCGGGAGAGCAGGGCGACGGCCTGCATGCCGAAGGCCGTCCGGGACTTCTCCATCAGGGCGGACAGGGCGTCGGCGCCGCGCAGCACGCTGCCGGCCAGGGTGGAGAGGGTCTCGGCCTCGGCGGTGGCACGGGCGGCGCGACTGGTGAGCCGGCTGGCGTGGTCGACGATGGTGGCGACGGCGAGCGCGACGGAGGCGAAGACGACCAGGGCGACGATGTTGTTGGTCTCGCCGATGGTCAGGGCGTGTATCGGCGGGATGAAGTAGTAGTTGAGCAGCAGCGAGGCACTGACCGAGGCCAGCAGGGCGGAGATGGCGCCGCCGAGCAGGGCGACGATGACCACGCCGAGCTGGAAGATCAGCGCATCGGTGGTCAGGTTGATGCTCTCGTGCGCCTGGGACAGGATCGCGGTCAGCAGCCAGGGCACCACGAGGCCGGCGGCGTAGCCGGCGATGGTGCGGCGCTTGGAGTGGCGGCGGCCGAGCGAGGGCAGCCGGCCGCGGCCGGTGAACTCGTGGGTGACCATGTGGACGTCGATGTCCTCGGAGTCGTCCACGGTGGTCTCGCCGATGCCGGGGCCGGTGAGGAAGCGGTTGATCCGGCCGCGGCGGCTGGTGCCGAGCACCAGCTGGGTGGCGTCGTGGGCGCGGGCGAAGGTGAGCAGCGCGGTGGGGATGTCGTCGCCGACCACCACGTGGTAGCTGCCGCCGAGGGTCTCGACCAGCTGGCGCTGCTGGGCGAGCGCACCGGAGGAGGCGCCGGCCAGGCCGTCGCTGCGGGTGACGTGGACGGCCAGCAGGTCGCCGCCGGCGGTGCGGTCGGCGATCCGGGCGGCGCGGCGGATCAGGGTCTCGCCCTCGGGGCCGCCGGTGAGGGCGACCACGACGCGTTCGCGGGTCTCCCAGACCCGGTCGATGTTGTGGCTGGCCCGGTAGTCGCGCAGGCCCTCGTCGACCCGCCCGGCCACCCAGAGCAGGGCGAGTTCGCGCAGGGCGGTGAGGTTGCCGACCCGGAAGTAGTTGGAGAGCGCGGCGTCCACCTTCTCCGCCCTGTAGACGTTGCCGTGGGCCATCCGGCGGCGCAGCGCCTGCGGGGCCATGTCGACGAGTTCGATCTGGTCGGCCCGACGGACCACCTCGTCCGGGACGGTCTCGCGCTGCGGGATGCCGGTGATCTTCTGGACGACGTCGTTCAGCGATTCCAGGTGCTGGATGTTGACGGTGGTGATGACGTCGATCCCGGCGGCCAGCAGTTCCTCGACGTCCTGCCAGCGCTTGGCGTGGCGGCCGCCGGGGATGTTGGTGTGCGCCAGTTCGTCGACCAGCACGACGGACGGGCGGCGGGTGAGCACCGCATCGAGGTCCATCTCGTCGAACTCGGCGTCGCGGTAGGAGCGTTGGACACGCGGCAGGACTTCAAGGCCGTCCAGCATGCCCTCGGTGTGGCGGCGGCCGTGGCACTCGATGTACCCGACCGCGACGTCGGCCCCGCGCTCCTGTCTGCGCCGGGCCTCGTCCAGCATCCGGTAGGTCTTGCCGACCCCCGGGGCGGAACCGAGGTACACCCTCAGCCGGCCCCTGCGGATGCCGGTTCCGGGGGTGAGGTCGCGGGCCATGGGCACTGCTCTTTCGTTCCTGCGAGGGCTGCCGCCAGGGCGTCCTCGGGCCGGGGTCGGGACGTACGGCGGCCGACCCGGGCGCGGGGGTGGTGCCCCGGCCCGGGTCGGCCTGTTTCACGGATCCAGCCGTTGACCTGTCACTTCTGTTCCGCGAGGGCCCGGTTCAGCAGGAGGACGTTGACGCCCTCCTGTCCGAGGAAGCCGAGCGAGCGGCCTTCGGTGTACTTCTCGACCAGCTTGTGCACCGCGTCCGCCGACAGGTTCCGGGTCTTGGCGACCCGGTTCACCTGCTCCTCGGCGTAGGCGACCGAGATGTACGGGTCGAGGCCGGAGCCGGAGGCGGTCAGCGCGTCGGCCGGGACGCTCTCCGGGGCGACGCCGTCGAACTCGGCGGCGGCGGCACGGCGGTCGTTGACGGCCTTCAGCAGGTCGTCACTGTTCGGGCCGAGGTTGGAGGCGCCGGACGAGGACGAGTCGTAGCCGGTCCCGGCCGCGGAGGGGCGGGGCTGGAACCACTTCGGGTCCGGCTGCGCCTCCTCCTTCGGGTCGTCGGGGTTCTTCTTCGGGAGGTTGAAGTTCTGGCCGATCAGGCTGGAACCGACCTCCTTGCCGTCGGACTTCACGAGCGAGCCGTTGGCCTTCTCGGTGAAGGCGACCTGGCTGATCCCGGTGACCAGCAGCGGGTAGGCGATCCCGAGGATCGCGGTGAGCACCAGCAGCGCCCGCAGTGCGGTGAAGTGGGTGCGGACGGTCGTCGGCAGGGGCTTGGACATCGGATTCTCCTCTCTCAGCTCAGGCCGGGGATGAACTGGACGATCAGGTCGATCAGCTTGATGCCGACGAACGGCACCACCAGACCGCCGAAGCCGTAGACCCCGATGTTGCGGCGCAGCAGGGAGCTGGCGTCGGACGGGCGGTAGCGCACGCCGCGCAGGGCGAGCGGGATCAGGCCGATGATGACCAGGGCGTTGAAGATGATCGCCGAGGTGATCGCGGACTGCGGGCTGTGCAGGCCCATGATGTTGAGGTGGCTCAGGCCCGGGTAGACCCCGGCGAACATCGCGGGGATGATCGCGAAGTACTTGGCCACGTCGTTGGCGATCGAGAAGGTGGTCAGCGCGCCACGGGTGATCAGCAGCTGCTTGCCGATCTCGACGATCTCGATCAGCTTGGTCGGGTTGGAGTCCAGGTCGACCATGTTGCCGGCCTCCTTGGCCGCCATGGTCCCGGTGTTCATGGCCACGCCGACGTCGGCCTGGGCGAGCGCGGGGGCGTCGTTGGTGCCGTCGCCGGTCATCGCGACCAGCTTGCCGCCCTCCTGCTCCTTCTTGATCAGCGCCATCTTGTCCTCGGGGGTGGCCTCGGCGAGGAAGTCGTCCACGCCCGCCTCCTCCGCGATCGCCTTGGCGGTCAGCGGGTTGTCGCCCGTGATCATGATGGTCTTGATGCCCATCCGGCGGAGCTCGTCGAAGCGCTCCCGCATGCCCTCCTTGACCACGTCCTTGAGGTGGATGACCCCGAGGACGCGGGCCGGCTTGGCGCCGACCTTGGTCGCCACCACCAGCGGGGTGCCGCCGGCCGCGGAGATCCCGTCGACCAGGGCGGAGACCTCGTTGCCGACCGAACCACCGTTCTCGGTCACCCAGTTGGTGACCGCGCCGGCCGCGCCCTTGCGGACCTGGTGGACCGCCTCGGCCTCGTCCAGGTCGACGCCGGACATCCGGGTCTGGGCGGTGAACGGGACCCAGGTGGCGTGCGTCAGCTCGCCCTGGGCGCGGGCCCGCAGGCCGTACTCGGTCTTGGCGAGGACCACGATCGAGCGGCCCTCCGGGGTCTCGTCCGCGAGGGAGGACAGCTGCGCGGCGCTGGCCAGTTCCTCGGTGGACACGCCCGGGGCGGGCAGGAACTCGGCGGCCTGGCGGTTGCCCAGGGTGATGGTGCCGGTCTTGTCCAGCAGCAGGGTGTTGACGTCGCCGGCCGCCTCGACGGCCCGGCCGGACATCGCCAGCACGTTGCGCTGCACCAGCCGGTCCATGCCAGCGATGCCGATCGCGGAGAGCAGCGCGCCGATGGTGGTCGGGATGAGCGCCACGATCAGGGCGACCAGGACGATCATCGACTGCGGGGCGCCCGCGTAGGTGGCCATCGGCTGCAGGGTCACCACGGCGACCAGGAAGACGATGGTCAGCGAGGCGAGCAGGATGTTCAGCGCGATCTCGTTCGGCGTCTTCTGCCGGGCGGCGCCCTCGACCAGGGCGATCATCCGGTCGATGAACGACTTGCCGGGCTCCGAGGCGATCTTCACCACGATCCGGTCGGACAGCACCTTGGTGCCGCCGGTCACCGCCGAGCGGTCACCGCCGGACTCGCGGATGACCGGAGCGGACTCGCCGGTGATCGCCGACTCGTCGACGCTCGCGACGCCCTCGACGACGTCGCCGTCGCCGGGGATGATCTGCCCGGCCTCGACCACCACGTGGTCGCCGAGCCGCAGCGCGGTGCCCGGCACCTCCTCCTCCGCCTGCGTGGCGGGCCAGTCGGTGAGCCGGCGGGCGACACTCTCGGTCTTGGTCTTGCGCAGGGTGTCGGCCTGGGCCTTGCCGCGGCCCTCGGCGACGGCCTCGGCCAGGTTGGCGAAGATCGTGGTGAGCCAGAGCCAGACGGTGATGGACCAGGCGAACACGGACGGGCTGGCGATCGCGGAGACGGTGGTGACCACCGAGCCGACCTCGACCACGAACATGACCGGGTTCTTGACCATCACCCGGGGGTCGAGCTTCTTCACCGCGTCCGGCAGGGACGCGACGATCAGCTTCGGGTCGAGCAGGCCGCTGGCCACTCTGTGCTGCGCGGCGGGCTCGGCCTTGTCGGCCGGTGCGGGGTTGAGCGTAGGGGTGGACATCAGGAGAGACCTTCCGCGATCGGCCCGAGAGCCAGGGCCGGGAAGTAGGTGAGGCCGACGACGATCAGGATGACGCCCGACAGCAGGCCCACGAACAGCGGCTTGTGGGTGGGCAGGGTGCCCGGGGTGGCCGGGACCGGCTGCTGCTGGGCGAGCGAACCGGACAGCGCCAGGACGAAGACGATCGGCAGGAGGCGGCCGAAGATCATCGCCAGGCCGAGCGCCGTGTCGTACCAGTCGGTGTTGACGGTGATGCCGCCGAAGGCCGAGCCGTTGTTGTTGGCCGCCGAGGTGAAGGCGTACAGCACCTCGGAGAAGCCGTGGGCGCCCGAGTTGAGCATCCCGGCCCGCTCCCCCGGCAGGGCCATCGCCAGGCCCGTGCCGACCAGCACCAGGGTCGGCGTGGTGAGGATGTACAGCGAGGCGAACTTCATCTCCCGGCCGCCGAGCTTCTTGCCCAGGTACTCGGGGGTGCGGCCGACCATCAGGCCGGCGACGAACACCGCGACGATCGCCAGCACGAGCATGCCGTACAGGCCGGATCCCACACCGCCGGGCGCGATCTCGCCCAGCATCATGTTGAAGACCGTCAGCCCGCCGCCGAACGGCGTGTACGAGTCGTGGAAGGAGTTCACCGCGCCGGTCGAGGTCAGCGTGGTCGAGGCGGCGAACAGGCCGGAGGCGGCGATGCCGAAGCGCTGCTCCTTGCCCTCCATCGCGGCGCCCGCGGCCTGCAGGGCGGTGCCCTGGTGCTGCGACTCGGCGAAGGTGAGCAGGGCGGTCGAGGCGACCCAGAACAGGCCCATCACGGCGAGGATCGCGTAGCCCTGGCGGTTGTCCCCCACCATCCGGCCGAAGGCCCGCGGCAGCGCGAACGGGATCAGCAGGATCAGGAAGATCTCGACCAGGTTGGAGAAGCCGGTCGGGTTCTCGAACGGGTGCGCGGAGTTGGCGTTGAAGAAGCCGCCGCCGTTGGTGCCGAGCAGCTTGATGACCTCCTGGGAGGCCACCGGGCCGCCCGGGATCTTCTGCACCTCGCCGCCGAGCGTGGCCACCTCGTGGAAGCCGTGGAAGTTCTGGATCACGCCGGAGGCGGCCAGGACCAGGGCGAAGACGATCGAGATCGGCAGCAGCAGGCGCAGGTTGATCCGGGTGAGGTCCACCCAGAAGTTGCCGACCCGGTCGGTCCGGTTGCGGGTGAAGCCCCGGATCAGCGCGCCGACGACGGCGATGCCGACGGCCGCGGAGACGAAGTTCTGCACCGCCAGGCCCGCCATCTGCGCCAGGTGGCCCATCGCGGACTCACCGGCGTAGGACTGCCAGTTGGTGTTCGCGACGAACGAGATCGCGGTGTTCCAGGCCTGGTGGCCCTCCATCTGCGGAACACCCAGGTTCAGCAGCAGGTAGCCCTGGAGGCGGATCAGGCCGTAGAGGAAGAGGACGGAGACGGCCGAGAAGGCCAGCACCGAGCGGAGGTACACCGGCCAGCGCTGATCGGCGTCGCCGTCGACGCCGATCACCTTGTAGATGCCGCGCTCGACTCTGAGGTGCTTGGTGGTGGTGAGGAGCTTGGCGATGTAGTCGCCAAGGGGGCGGTAGCACAGGGCCAGTGCCCCGACCAGGGCAAGGGCCTGCAACCAGCCCGCGAGAGTGGATCCCATGTCAGAACTTCTCCGGGAAGATCAGCGCCACGACGAGATAGCCGACGAGCGCGACGGCCACGATCAGACCTGCGATGTTCTCCGCGCTCACAGCTTCTCCACCCCCCGCGCGATCAGGGCGATGACGGCGAACACGGCGACCGTGACACCGACGTAGATGAGATCGGACATGGGCTCCACCAGAGCGGTTCGGGAGACTGCCGCGGGCGGGCCGGGGGCTTCGCGCGGCGCCGGCGGACGACCGGCAGATGCAGCAAAGCAGCCGTCAGAGGCGCGTTATGGCTCCCTGACGCCCTCCATACGGGTGACTGCGGGACGTTGACGCGACCTTGACGCCCGCTTCACCGGGCCGTGACCGTCGTCATCAGGCCGTGATCGGCCCGGCGCCGGAACGCCGGAAGCCCCGGGATTCCGGGGCTTCCGTACGGGTGGGGGTGCGGGCGGGTACGAGCTGGTGCGGGCGGGGCCGGCGGGGGCCCGGAGGGCGGCTACTGCTCCGGTCAGACCTTCTCCGGCGCCGGGAGCCGCTCGTACCCGCTCCCCGGGGCCGGCTCGCCCCGGCGCACCGCGCCGGGCGCCCGGCGCGACGGGCCGCCCGCGCGCCCGGAAGAGGTCAGCTGCCACGGCACGCTGATCACCATCACGCCCGCCGTGAACAGCAGCCGGCTCTTCAGCCACAGCGCCGACTGGTTGTGCAGCAGGTGCTCCCACCAGCGGCCGACCACGTACTCCGGGATGAACACGGCGACCGCCTCCCGGGGGCTGTCCCGGCGGTGCTCCCGCACGTACGCCAGCACCGGCTTGGTGATCTCCCGGTACGGCGAGTCCAGCACCTTCAGCGGCACCCGGACGCCGGCCTCCGTCCACTGCCGCTCCAACTCCCCGGTGGCCTCCGGCTCCACCGCCACCGTCAGCGCCTCCAGCGAGTCCGGCCGGAACGCCTCCGCGTAGCCGAGCGCCCGCAGCGTCGGCTTGTGCAGCTTGGACACCAGCACGATCCCGTGCACCCGGGCGGGCCGCGCCGACTCGGCCTCCGGGTCGTCCACCGCCAGCTCGGCGGCGACGCCGTCGTAGTGCCGGCGGATGCCGCGCATCATCAGCCACAGCACCAGCGCGGCGACCACGGCCAGCCAGGCGCCCTGGGTGAACTTGGTGAGCAGCACGATCACCAGCACCAGCGCGGTGACGACCGCGCCGAAGGCGTTGATCACCCGGGAGCGCAGCGCCGAGCGGCGCACCACCGGGTCGGTCTCGGTGGCCAGCGCCCGGTTCCAGTGCCGGACCATGCCGATCTGGGACAGCGTGAAGGAGGTGAAGACGCCCAGGATGTACAGGTGGATCAGGCTGGTGACGTTCGCGTCGTACAGCCAGAGCAGCCCGCCGGCCACCACCGCGAGCGCGATGATGCCGTTGGAGAAGGCCAGCCGGTCCCCGCGGGTGTGCATCTGCCGGGGCAGGTAGCGGTGCTCGGCCAGGATCGACGCCAGCAGCGGGAAGCCGTTGAAGGCGGTGTTGGCGGCCAGGATCAGCACCAGCGCGGTGACCGCCTGGATCGCGTAGAACAGCACGCTGTGGTCGCCGCCGAAGATCGCCGCCGCGAGCTGGGCGATCACGGTCTGCTGGGGCGTACTCGCGCAGTCGCCGGGGAAGCCGGTCAGCCGGCAGGCGCCGCCCTCGGTGATGTGCACCTTGGCGATCAGCGCGAGGGCGGTGATGCCGGCGAACATCACCACGGCCGTGGTGCCCATCACGGCCATGGTGCGCGCGGCGTTCCTCGCCTTCGGCGCCCGGAACGCCGGGACGCCGTTGGAGATCGCCTCCACCCCGGTCAGCGCCGTACAGCCGGAGGCGAACGCCCGCAGGCCCAGCATCAGCAGGCCGAGGCCGGCCACCGTGTCCTTGCCCTCCTCCGGGAGGATCCCGTACGAGGCGCTGGACGCCACCGGCGCGTCGCCGAGCGCGACCCGGACCAGCCCGGTGACCACCATCAGCAGGATGCCGCCGATGAACAGGTACGTCGGCGCGGCGAAGGCCTTGCCGGACTCCCGGACACCACGCAGGTTCACCGCCATCAGCAGCAGCACGAAACCCAGCGCCAGCCAGACCCGGTGACCGGCCAGCGACGGCACCGCCGAGATGATGTTGTCCACCCCGGAGGCCACCGACACCGCGACCGTCATCACGTAGTCGACCAGCAGCGAGGCGGCCACCACCAGACCGGAGTTGGCGCCGAGGTTGCGGGACACCACCTCGTACGAGCCGCCGCCGCTCGGGTAGGCGTGCACCACCTGGCGGTAGGACATCACCACGACCGCCATCAGCGCGACCACACCGGCCGCGACCCACGGGGTCAGGTAGAGGAAGGCGGCGCCACCGACGGTGAGCACCAGCAGGATCTCCTGGGTCGCGTAGGCGACCGAGGAGAGCGGGTCGGAGGCGAAGATCGGCAGCGCCAGCCGCTTGGGCAGCAGCGTCTCGCCGAGCTCCTCGCTGCGCATGGCCCGGCCGATGACGAGGCGCTTGAGCGCCTGGGGCACGTTGAACACAAATGTGAGGTTAGGTCGGGAAAACGCAACGGAATTCGTTGTGGAGATCGCCCGGCACCCACCAGATCAAAGGCCTTCCCGCAGGTCAGAGCCGCTGCGGGCGGGTGGGCGCCGGGCGTATCGAGGGCGTCAAGAGTGCCCCGTTAAGACCGCGTCAAGATGCCAGGTTGTTATCGGGCGTCCAGGGTGTGGACGCCCACCGGGGCGCCTCCCCCGGAAACCCCGCCAGGCCGCCCGACACCTCGGCTGCACCGGCCCGGGTCACATCCGCATCCGCAGCCGGCAGACCACCGCGTCCGTGTGCCGGCGCAGCGCGCGGTCGATCACGGCGCCGCGCCGGTTCTGCAGCGCCCGCTGCCACCAGCGGGCCGGCTCCACCTCCGGGATCAGCACCGTCAGCCGGTCGTAGGCGTGCTCCTCGCCGAGCCGGTTCACGAACGCGGCGATCGGCTGGCCCAGCCGGCGGCGGTCCTCCGGGATCTCCACCAGCGGCACGCCCGGCTGCCACAGCTCCCAGTCCCGCCGCAGCGCCTCCGCCTCGGACTGCTCGTGCACCACCGTCACCGCCAGCACCTCGTCGCCGAGCGACAGCGCCGCCGACAGGCCGTCCCGGGTGAGCCGGGTGATGGCCGTCACCGGCACGACGACCAGGCTGCGCTGGCGGGTCACCGCGCCCGGCACCCGGCCCAGTTCCAGCCGCTCGCCGATCAGCCCGTAGCTGCGGTGCACCGCCTCGAACAGCACCACCAGCAGCGGCAGCGCCACCACGATGCCCCAGGCGCCCTCGGTGAACTTGGTGCCGGTCACCACCACCGTCGCGACCCCGGTGAGCAGCGCGCCGAACCCGTTCAGCGCGGCCTTCCACGCCCAGCCGGCCGGCCGGTGCACGGACCAGTGCCGGACCATGCCGACCTGACAGATCGTGAACCCGACGAACACGCCGATCGAGAACAGCGGCACCAGGCTGTTCACGTCCCCGCCCGAGCCGACCAGCAGCGCCGCCGACACCAGGGCGAGGAACAGCACCCCGTGCCGGTGCACCTGGCGGTCGGCCCGCAGCGCGAACACGTGCGGCAGGTGGTTGTCCCGGGCGAGCAGGTGCAGCAGCACCGGCAGCCCGCCGAAAGAGGTGTTCGCGGCCAGCCCGAGCAGCACCACGGTGGCGAACTGGACGACGTAGAACGCGGCGCCGTGGCCGAGCGAGGCGTCGGCGAGCTGGGCCAGCACCGTGACGCCCTCCACCGGCTGGAGGTGGAAACGGCCGATCAGCACGGCCAGCCCGATCAGCATCACGCCGAGCAGGGCGCCGAGCGCCACCTCGGTGTGCTGCGCCCGCCTCACCCGCGGGGTCCGGAACGACGGGACGGCGTTCGCCACCGCCTCCACCCCGGTCAGCGCCGAGCACCCGGCCGCGAACGCCTTGAGCAGCAGCAGCGCGCCGACGGTCGTGGCGTTCTCGGCCAGCGTCGAGGCGTGGCCCGCGGCGGCCTCGGTGCTCGCCGGGCCGTCCCGGAACAGGCCGACCACGATGATCGCCAGGATCGACACCACGAAGACGGCCGTCGGCGCCATGAAC
Source organism: Kitasatospora sp. NPDC059817 (assembly GCF_042731835.1). Classification (NCBI taxonomy): domain Bacteria; kingdom Bacillati; phylum Actinomycetota; class Actinomycetes; order Kitasatosporales; family Streptomycetaceae; genus Kitasatospora; species Kitasatospora sp. NPDC059817. Next base: position 79,439 of record NZ_JBHWIR010000002.1, read on the forward strand.
CAGCGCGCCGACTCGGCGATCCCGCGCAGGTTCACCGCCGTCACCAGGGCCAGCACGCCCAGGCACAGCCAGACCCGGTCGTCGTACAGGCTCGGCACCGCCGAAGTCAGCGCCGCCACCCCCGCCGTCACCGAGACCGCCACGTTCAGGATGTAGTCGATCACCAGCGAGGCGGCCGCCGTCAGCGCCGTCCGCCGGCCCAGGTGCTCCTTCGCCACCGCGTACGCGCCGCCGCCGTCCGGGAACGCCGCGATCACCTGCCGGTACGACGCCACCAGCACACCCAGCAGCACCGCGATCGCCACCGTCACCGGCAGCGTGAAGCCCAGCCCGTACGCCCCGGCCGCGGCCAGCACCAGCACGATCGACTCCGGCCCGTACGCGACCGAGGCCATGGCATCCAACGACAGCGCCGCCAGACCGCCCAGCGCACTCAGCCGGTGCCGCTCGTCGCCCGCACCGGCGTCCGGCGGCTCGGGTTCGGCCGTGACGGCCGGGGTGGTGATGGCGCTGGACATCGGACGGAACCTCCGCGATCGGTAGTTCCTCCGATCCTGCGGGCCGCACCCCTGCCCTTCCCCCGACCCCTACGCATTCCTGACGCCACCCCAGGAACCATTGACGGGCCCTTGACGCACCGCGGGAGAGCTCATGGCGGGGGGCGGTGGCGGGGATGGGTGGGCCGCTGTCCCGGCGGGCGCCGGTTGGGAAGACGACCAGCTCTTGCGAAGAACCCCCGGCGCGCCCTACGCACACCCGGGACACCACCACAATCACACTGAACGGCCCCACCCACCCCCGCACCCACTCTGCTGCCTGCTGCCCGTAATTGCAAGCAATGCGCAATAAGTGCGCCCGGCGGCGCCGCGACCCTCACGCGACGGGAAAACGACAACAGCCCCCGATCCGCGTCTCCGCAGATCGGGGGCCGTTCTCCATCCTGTGGCTGGTGCAGGGTTCGAACCTGCGTAGCTTGCGCGGCAGATTTACAGGCCGCTGACCAGGGATGCTCTGACCTGGCAACTATTGCTCCCGGCCCGGATCTGGTCCGCCACCGGTCCGGATCATGGTCCCGACGACCCCCTTCCACCCCCGCCTACGCAGGAATCTGAAGGGCCGCGTCGGGCAGCGATCTCCGCTGCCCGACGCGGCCCTTCTGTGTTTCACCTCACGCCCCGCCGGCCGGATCGCCAACGCCGAGGCCACGCCGGACCTCCGCGTGGTAGGCATTCAGCAACTCGATCAGGGTTACTCCGTTCGGTAGTCGGCGGCCAAGCCTCCCGAAGGAAGCCTCGACCTTCGGACGGCCTGACCACCCTCAGCAGGAACCCGGGGTTCGAGCTCTAGAAGCTGCCGTGCGAGTCGGACCGTGGCGAGCTTGAACTCATCGACCGTGCGGGCCTGGTGGGGGATGCTCACCACCAGCCTGCGCTCATCGCCAGCACGCCCGACACGGTCTTCAATGTGAACATCCATGTCTGCAACAGGCCGCACGTGGCTGGTCCACGATGCCGGAGCCCACAAGACCGAGGTCGGGCGAGGCGTGCGGATCCGGTCCCATGCTTCGAGCCAATGCTTGATTTCGGAAGACGGAACCTCACAGGCCTGGACGAAGTCCTCCAGGAGTTCGCGACTGGGGCGGGCCCCGCCGCGGAGCACCAGGCTCAGCGTGCTCCGGGGGAGCCGACCGAGGCCGCCTGCTCGCCTTTCCAGCTCCCGAAGGGAAGGGCGGCCAACCTTCAGGTGCAAGTGCACCATCGCTTGCCACAAATCCCAGGGGGTGTTGATCATGGTGATGTGCGCAGGCCGCTCGGCCGGTGACTTGGCTCCCGCTCTGCGTGCAGCCCGCCACAGCCGACGCGCCTCGGTGAGCTCCTTCCTCATGGCACCGCATCCCGCCGCGTACGCCTCCACCACGTCCAGCGTCGGCACCGAGTCACCGCTCGCGGCTCGTGAGAGTCGCGTGGGGTGGATCCCGGTGATCTTGCCGAGCTCGGCGTAGGTGTGGCCGGAGCTCTGGCGCAGAACCCGCAGGTACTGCGCCAGAGCCGCCGACTCCTTGGTACGCGTGGTGACGGGCCGCTCAGGCCGTCCCATAGGGCGTCAGGCCTCCTGCGGGGCCAGGCGCAGGTACCGGTTCGTCCGGACGGACACGATGATGCCTACCGAGATCACGCCGATGCCACCCAGCAGGGCGAGGACCATGGTCACGGACGCCCCGGTGAGCACGAGCACGACGGCAGTCAGCATCAGAACGATCACGATGATCGCCTCGATGCCGGACAGGCCCGCAGCCCGCGGGGGCGTCGGGCCGGTCTTCACGCATGCAGCAGCGGCAGCCGCCAGGCGGCGGTCGGTCTTGGACACTTTTCTCCATGGGCAGTTGAGGGAAACGGACTCCACCGAGGCCTTCTAGCCCCGAACCGCACTGGCGCTGCCGGGGATTGCCGTCCCCCGCAACTGGCGGTAGCTCAGATCATCCCATCCCGCACGACATACACCGTCTGCGATCCCGGGTTGCAACTCCCTTTTGATGCATGCCTGTCCACACGACGTTGTGCGTGCACAACGTCGAGCGCGGGGTTTTCGCCCGTGAAAACCTCATGGCACCAGGTCCGGCCAAGAGGTCCACCCCAACGTCACATCCGGTGCCGATGCCGCCCTGATCAGCGAATATGCACCGAGTAGAAGGACCTTGTGCCCAAGCGGGCGGCCAAATGTAGCAGCTTGCATGGCCAACGCAACCTGTTGAGCCAGTTGGTGCAGAACCGTCCAAGTTCCTATTGCGGCCCGGAGAGGCTCGTGTGAGGCTTCTGCGAAACGAGCACTATCAACTAGTTGCTCGCTTCCCTAGGCAGTAACGGACTCCACCGAAACCCTCAGGGACCCGAACGTCGAGGCGTTGCCGCGCCGACCCGTTCACCGCAGGTGACGTGCAGCTTTGCATGTCACCTGTTGCGTTTTCAGGCGGGGCAGCCCAACTCCCGCCGATGCGCAAGTCCGTCGTCGATTACCGGCTGCCGCGCCGTTCACTGCGGCTCACGAAAACCGTTGCGACCGATGCGTCAGCTCCGTCGATAGCGCCAGGGCCGCTTGCCACGATGCTTCCCTGGTCCTTGCCCTCTCGTGACAGCCCAACGCGTCAGGCCAAGGCCTTGGCGATGATTCGCATCGAGTCCACGATCACCACGGCGCCGGCGGCGGCCAGCTTGGTGTCCTTCCCCGGCTTGTTGGCGTAGCCGATAGTCGGGACGCCAGCGGCCTCCCCCGCCTCGACGTCGCGGGCCGCATCGCCGATGAAGATGCAGTGCTCCGGCCTGGTGCCCGCGGCCTCCATCGCTTCGAGCAGGAGGCACGGGTTCGGCTTCATGGACGAAGGGTCGCCCAGCGCCCGCCCGAAGACTCCGGCCACGTAGTCGTTGAGGCCGTGCTCGGCGAGGTAGGACTCGATGGCCACGCGCGCGTTGTTGCTGACCACCGAGACCAGCCGGCCGGAGAGGACAGCAGCGCGCAGAACCGATTCGCCGCCTGAGGTCGGGCGGGCACCCCGGACGGCTTCGGTCTCCAGCACAGCCAGCGCGGCGTCCGTGCTCTTCGTGAGGTCGGGGCGAGCGTCCGCGATCAACCGGAGCAGGGCAAGCGGGTCGTTCTCCTCCTCCGCCCCGACCGGGGCTTGCTCGCCCGAGGCGAGCAAGCCCTCACGGAGTCGGCGCGCGACCTCCGCGGCGGGAAGGCCGGCGAAGACCGAGCACACCGGGCCGTCGAAGTCGAGGAGCACGTGCTTCACCGGCCGCAGCACGTCGGCGAGTTGCTGAGGGGTGGCGGTCATGGCTGCCGCTCGTAGGCGATCGTGCTCCACACGCTGTCGAACCACATCTGGGCCTGCTGGACGTACTGCGAGCCGAGCGAGGCGTCGTCCGGGCCGGCGGCGTGGTGGAACAGGGTGGTGTCCTTGCCGGTCACGTCGTAGAAGGTGTGGTCGGTGTCGTCGATCGTCACGGTGCGCTCGCGGAGCGGGTAGAAGCCAAAGAAGGCCTCCGACCGGTTCAGGATGTACAGCTTGAACAGGCTGGACGCCCGGTGCACCTTGACCTGAACGCTCGCCTTCTGGACCAGACCCAGCTCGGCCAACATCTCCACCGAGTGCGCGATCCCGCCGGCGTTCGTCAGGGCGATGTTGCGCGCGCGCTGCCGGAGGGCGGCCTCGTCCTGTAGCCCATCGACCAGGACCGGCACGGCCATCGGGGCCGTGGTGTCCGGCAGCAGCAGGCGGACCGTGATGGACTCCGGCGCCAGCCGGCCGGAGCGGACCTTGTCGAGCGGCTCCTGCAGCGCGTTGTGCAGCGTCTCGCTGGAGAACCCGGCAAAGTCGAGGGTCACCTGCTGCTGCTCGAAGGCCGCTTCGAGGTGAGGCCGCAGCCCGACCGGCCGGGAGGTGCGCTCCCGCACGAACGAGCCGCTCCCCTGCCGGGTCACGATCAGTCCCTCGACGCGGAGCAGGTCGAGCGCCTTGTCCACCGTGCCGCAGTGCTTCGCCAGCTCAAGGCCGGAGGGGAGCTTGTCACCGGTCTCGAAGCCTGGCTTCTTCATGAGGATCGAGGCCCGCAGAGAGCTGCCGACCTGCTGATACGGGGGCGAGAGTCATCCGGGTCTAGAGGGGTCGTCTGGCAGCGGGCCCGGGCCGAGGTGCTGTCGTCGGCCGACTGCGCGACGAAGCTCGGCAAGCGGCCGTAAGACCTGCGGCACGCGGGGATCTCGCTCGGGCTGAACTCCGGAGTCGGCCCGACGGAGGCGTGGCCGTCATGCTGCGGGTCTACGCGAAGTGCCTGCACGGCACCGTCGAGTACGCGAACGAGTTGATCTCGAAGCGGCTCAACCGGAACCGTCCGGCGCCGCCGGCCCTGGATCCTGGTCCGCAGCTGGTCCGAATGCGCTGATCAGCGCTGGGATTCGGGCGGAACAGAGTGAGACAAGCCACTCAAATGGGGCGCCGCTCGTTCCTCGCTTCAAGAAAACGAAGAAGGGCCCGCAGTCTGCGTTTCCGCAGGTCACGGGCCCTTCTCTATCCTGTGGCTGGTGCAGGGTTCGAACCTGCGTAGCTTGCGCGGCAGATTTACAGTCTGCTCCCTTTGGCCGCTCGGGCAACCAGCCAGGATCTTGTCCCCCGGGGCGTACGCCCCGTTCGACTTCGTAAACAATACCTGATGCCGGGGGGTGCTCCGCCACTCGATAGGTCACGTGATGATCAAGGGCCGCGGCGTGGCTGTCGGGGGCGGGGGCGGGGTGCCGCTGGATAGGCTGGGGAGGCGGACGCCCGGTGGGGCAGGCCGTGCCAGTGAAGCCAGAACATCAAGGAGACCAACACCCATGGCCGACTCCAGTTTCGACATCGTCTCGAAGGTCGAGTGGCAGGAGGTCGACAACGCGATCAACCAGACCTCCCGTGAGATCGCCACCCGTTTCGACTTCAAGGGCGTCGGCGGCGAGATCAGCCGCTCCGGCGAGAAGATCGAGATGAAGGCCAACGGCGAGGAGCGCGTGAAGGCCATCCTGGACGTCCTACAGGGCAAGTTCATCAAGCGCGGACTGTCGCTCAAGGCCCTGGACGCCGGTGAGCCGCAGCTGTCCGGCAAGGAGTACAAGATCTTCGCGGACATCAAGGAGGGCATCTCCACGGAGGATGCCAAGAAGGTCGCGAAGATCATCCGTGACGAGGGCCCGAAGGGCGTCAAGGCGCAGGTCCAGGGCGACGAGCTGCGGGTCAGCTCGAAGAGCCGCGACGACCTGCAGACCGTGCAGGCCCTGCTCAAGGGCAAGGACCTGGACTTCGCGATCCAGTACGTGAACTACCGCTGACCCCTGGAGGGTTGTGCGGCAGGGCCCCGCCCCCGGAACTTGCTTGGGTTCCCGGGGGCGGGGCCTTTCGCGTGGGTGGGGTCAGCCGGCGGCGGGGTGGGGGTGGGTGGCCGTGGCGAGGGCTTGGGCCTGGGCGCGCAGGGTGGCGAGCTGGTCCAGCAGGGTGGCCGGGCCGGAGGTCTTGGCCCGGGTCGGGGCGGTCGCCGTCGGGGCGGCCGGGAGCTGGGCGATCAGGCTCTGCAGGGTGGCCTGAAGGGTGGCGACGAGCTGCTGGACGGCTGCGGGGTCGGGGGTGGTGGACGTGGTCTCCGCGAGCAGGCCGGCGATCTGGTTGATGACGTCGCCGAGAGCCCCGAGGGCCGTGCTCGGGTCCGGGGTCGCGGGCAGGGCGGGGACGGCGGGCACCGGAACGGCGGGAAGGGTCAGGTCGGCGGGCAGGGCCAGGTCCGCCGGCAGGAGCGGGGCGGCAGCCGCCAGGTCGGCGGGCACCGGGATGGCGGCGGGGTTCGGGGCGGAGGCGACGGTGGTGCGCGGGGCCGTGGCTTCGTGGCCGGCGGCGGACGCCGTGGTGACCACGGTCAGCGCGAGGGCCGCGATCAGCGCGGCGACCATCCGGGTGGCACGCATGGGTACTGCTTCCTCTCAAGTGCGAGGCAGGCGGGATCGCCTGCTCCACACGGTGGGGCAGCATTCCTGACGCAGCCACCGCAGTTACGCCGAACGGCGCGCGGCAGCTGGCCGACGATGAGCCACCCGACGACAGGTCAGTCGCCGGCCGCCCAGCCGCTGGTGCCGCGGTGGGCGGACAGGCCGACGGACTCGAACTCGTCCGCCCGGCCGGCCTCGGTGCGGGCGCCGATCCGCCGCAGGGCGCGGGAGATCGGGGAGCCCTCGGGCGGGAAGGGTTCGAACTCGCCCTTGGTGAGAGGGCCGAGGACGATCCGGCCGTCCTCCCAGACGGCGGCGCGCTGGGTGCCGCTGCCGCCGAAGTACTCGGCCTCGACGCAGGCGATCGGGCCCGCCTTGGACCAGGCGGCCAACCGGAGTTCGAAGCCGCCCGGGTGCCAGCCGAAGCCGGCCGCCTCGGCGGGCTTCGTCGAGCCGCCGTCGGTCTGGAGGGCGGAGAGCACCGCAGGGGTGACCGGTATCAGGGCCAGCCCCTGCGCCAGCGGCACCACCCGGGCCGCCGAGGTTTCTGCCGCGGCCACCGCCAGCAGCTCGAATGTTCCTATCAGGGCCTGGAGTTCATAGGACATGCCGGTCATCGTGTCCCACCACACCGACAGTCGGCGCGGAGTTTATGATTCCGTGCCCGGCTGGAGTCCGTAGAGCAGGGTGAAGACCGTCACGTCCACCGCGTCCTCGGCCGTGCTGGGTGCTTCCTCGTTCAGTTCGTCGATGACTGCGGCGAGTTGGGTCCGCAGCCGGATCAGCCGGTCCGGGCTGAGCCGCAGCGTCGAGTGCACGAACAGGCCGGGCGGCCCGACCGATCCGTCCCGGGGCGAGCTGAAGTCCAGCCGCCCGCCGAGGACCTGTGCCCGGAAGTCGCCGCGGACCCGATCGATGGCGGCCAGGATGGCGTCGTACGCCTCGGAGCGGCCCGGGGAGTCGGCGGTGAACATCTCCGGGGCGAGCCGGATCGACTCCTGCGCGGCGGCGTAGCGGCTTTCGACGATGCCGGAGACCAGCCGGGTGCCGGCCACGATGACCAGCCCGGCCTTCTCCAGCTGCTTGATGTGCCGGTAGAGCTTGGTCTGCGGTTCGCCGAGCGCGGCGGCGATCTCCTTGGCGGTGAGCGGGCGTTCCTCGCCGGATTTCAGGGCGCCGAGGATGGCCAGCCGCAACGGGTCGGCCAGCGCCTTGAGCACGGCGACGTCGGCCACCTGGCGTTCCTTGACCCAGGTGGTGGGTTGCTCGCCGCCGTCGGCGGGTTCCAGATCGTGCTCGGCCACGGGCACCACCTTGGCAGATCGGTCGCGCCGCACGCAATCACGCTCTGGTGAGCGCTCACCCTTGCGCAACCAATCATGCTTCCGACATCATTCACGGCAACGTGAATGATGTCGGAAGCGCGAACGGCGGGGTGGGCCATGGCGGGGAACAGAACGGCGGCTGACGAGTCGAGGACGACGGTGAAGGCAGGGAAGACGGCGGAGGCCGAGGCGGCCACGCCGCCCGTCCCGCTGCGACGGAACCTGCGATTCCAGGCGCTCTGGGCCGGCCAGGCCGCCGCGACGCTCGGCATGCGGATCGGCGACACCGCCTTCCCGCTGCTGGTCCTCGCGCTCACCGGTTCCTCCACCGCCGCCGGGGCCTTCGGGGCCGTACAGATGGTCACGACCCTGCTGTTGGGCGTCCACGGCGGCGTGGTCGCCGACCGCCTCGACCGCCGCCGGGTGCTGATCGCCTCCGACGCCGCCCGACTGCTCGTCACGGCGACCGTCCCGGTGGCCATGGCCTTCGACCGGCTGACCCTGGCCCACCTGCTGCTCGTCGCCGCCGCCGTCGGGGCGACCATTGCGTACAGCGGCCCGATCCGGCTGCTGGCGCTGCGCTCGGTGGTGGCGCCGGAGCAGCTGCCGCAGGCGCTCGCCCAGGACGAGGCCCGGATGACCGGGGCCGCGCTGGCCGGTCCGCCGCTGGCCGGCTTCCTGTACGGGCTTGGCAGCGCGGTGCCGTTCCTCGGCACCGCGCTCGCCTCCCTGCTCGCGCTGGTGGCCGCGCTCGTGGTGCGCTTCCCCGGCCGCCCCGCCCCCGCACAACCGAGCGGCGAAGCCACCACACAGCCGAACCGCGAGCCGGGCGGCGCGGAGCCGGCCCCCGAGTCCGGCGGCGCCCTGGCCGGGTTCCGCCTGCTCGCCGCCTCCCCGCTGCTGCGCTCCGCCCTGGCCGTCCTGCTGGTGGTCAACCTCGCCGGGACGGCCCTGATGCTGCCGGTGATGGTGCTGCTGCGGGACGGCGGCACGGGCAGCGCCGGGATCGGCCTGGCGCTGGCCGGCGAGGCGGTCGGGGCGCTGGCCGGAACGGTCCTGGTGTCCCGGCTGCACCGGCTGGCCGGGCCGGGCGTCCTGCTGCTGGTGGTGGCCTGGACCGCCGTGCCGGTGTCGCTGGCGCCGCTGCTGCCGGGCGGGGTGGTCACCGTGTTCGCCGCGCTGTTCGTGGTGGGAATCGGCGTTCCGGCCCTGCGGGTGATGCTGGACCTGCTGGTGTTCCGGCAGGTGCCGGACGAGCTCCGCGGCCGGGTGATCGCGGCGACCATGACGCTGCTGACCGCGGGCATGCCGGCCGGGACGCTCGGCAGCGGCCTGCTGCTGGACCACCTCTCCCCCGCCGTCGCGCTGACCGCGATCAGCGTCCTGCTCGCGGCCGCCCTGCTGCCCGCGACCGTGAGCCGTACGCTGCGTCGCGCCGCCTGGCCGGCCCCGCAGGATCCGGCGGCCCGCCCCTGACAGTCGCTCACCCGTGCGGGTGCACGCCGCATGCGGCGTCCTCGGCAACCGGGTGAACTGGCCGGGTACGGCCCGCCCCGGGGCCCTTCCCGGGCGGCGTCCGCGCCCGGGGCGCCTCCCGCCCGGACGTCGCGCAGCCGACCGGGGCCGTACCGGAGGAGGACAGATGGGTTCCACGGACGCGCCCTCGCCCGGCCGGGGCGGCCCCGGCGAGGCCGCTGCCCCCGACGGTTCCAGCAGGTCCGGTGACCCGAGCAGCCCTGGTGACCCGAGCAGCCCTGGTGAGCAGGGAGACCCCGGCGACCGGGCGAGCCCCGGCGCCCCGACCACCCGCGAGCGGACCGGCTCGGTGGCCGCCCGGGTGGTCACCGCCCCCCGGATGTCCTGGCTGACGCTCGCCCTGATGACCACGAGTTCGGTGGCCAGCCTGCGCTCCGCCCCGACCATGGCCGTCTACGGCCTGGCCTGCGTCTTCCTCTACCTCGTCCCGGCGCTGGTGTTCCTGCTGCCGACCGCGCTGGTCTCCGCCGAGCTGGCGTCCGGCTGGGAGGGCGGCGTCTACCGCTGGGTCTCGGAGGGCCTGTCGAAGCCGCTGGGCTTCCTCGCCGTCTGGTGCCAGTTCGCGATGACGATCTTCTACTACCCGTCGCTGCTGGCGTACGTGGCATCGACGATCGCGTACGTCGTGAACCCGGGGCTGGCCAGCAACGGCCCGTACACCGCCGTGGTGATCATGGTGCTGTACTGGACCGGCGTCTGGGTCTCCTCGCGCGGGACGAAGGCCGTGGCCGGCCTGTCCTCGATGGGCCTGGTGATCGGCACGCTGATCCCCGGCACGCTGCTGGTGGTGCTCGGCTTCGTCTTCCTCGGCCAGGGCAACGGCTCCGCCGCGCCGATGGACTCCGCGCACCTGCTGCCGCAGTGGGCCGGCCTGGCCAGCCTGGTGCTGATCGTCAACAACTTCCTCAGCTACTCCGGCATGGAGATGAACGCGGTGCACGTCTCCTCGCTGCGCAATCCGGCGCGGGAGTTCCCGCGCTCGATGTTCACCGCGTCCGCGATGGTGCTGCTGATCTTCATCCTGCCGGCACTGGCGATCAGCTGGGTGGTGCCGTCCAGCGAGCTGAGCCTGACGGCCGGCGTGATGCAGGCCTTCGACGCCTTCTTCCAGTACTTCGACATCGGCTGGCTCACCCCGGTGATCGCGGTGGCGCTGATCTCGGCCTCGCTCGGCGGCATGCTGACCTGGCTGGCCGGGCCGTCCAAGGGCCTGTTGATGATCTCCCGGCAGGAGGGCTACCTGCCGCCGTTCCTGCAGAAGCTGAACCGGGAGGGCGTCCAGCAGAACCTGCTGGTCGCCCAGGGTGTGGTCACCACGGCGATCGCCCTGCTGTACGCGCTGATCCCGAACGTCTCCAGCGCGTACTGGATCTTCTCGGTGATCACCACGCAGGTGTACCTGATCGTCTACCTGCTGATGTTCACCGCCGCGATCCGGCTGCGCCGCACCCGGCCGGACCACCCGCGCGGCTACCGGGCCCCGGCGCTGGTGCCGATCTGCGTGGTCGGGCTGCTCGCCTCGGCGTGCGCGATGGCGATCGGCTTCGTACCGTCCTCGCAGTTCGGCAGCGGCAGCGTCTGGACGTACATCGGGATCGTCGGCGGCGGTCTGCTGGTCCTCGGCCTGCTGGTCCCGTACCTGTTCCTGCGGCTGCGCAAGCCCGGCTGGCGCTCCCCGGAGGCGGCGGCGGAGCTGGCCGCGCAGGAGTCGGCCGAGCTGCGCGGCGCCGCGGGCGGTGCGGCATGACCACGAGCCTGATGGCCTCCCGGCACCGCTGGATCTACCTCGGGGCGATCGGGCTGCTGGTCGCGATGCTGATCACCGGCCTGCTCTCGTTCACCCGGCTGCACGCCACCGACCAGGCCGACCGCAAGGCCGGACAGCTCGCCCGGGCGCTGGGTTCGGCCGGCTATCCGGTGCCCGCGCGGGACCAGATCGTGCACACCCTGGGCGAGGACGGCGGCGCCGTCTGCGCGAACCCGTCGAACGCGCTGACCCAGGCGCAGTGGACGTCCGGCATGTCCAACGGCGCCGACGGGCCGGGCCAACGGCCGGTGCTGTCCGACCGCGACGCGGTGCGGGCCGAGGCGATCGTGCTCTCGGTGTACTGCCCGGGCAGGCTCGCCGAGATCCAGGACAAGATCGACGACCTCAACTTGCAGGACACCGTCCGCAAGTAGCCCGCCCGGCTTTCGAGGAGGACCCGACCGTGCCTCGACCCTTCACCACCGAGGACTACACCCCGCACGAGCTGGGCTTCGTCTCATGACGGGGCCGTCACCCCGCTGCTCCGCCGTCAGAACGGCAGCCCGGCTGTGCGATTTTCTTACGAGGCGGTCATGGTTCACCCAGCGTCCTCCAAGTTTGCGTTGGTAGTTTCGGTGAGCATGACCAAGCTGCTCAGCCCGGCCCCGCCCACCCCGGCGCGGGCCGGGCGACTGCGACCCCTGACCGCCCGCCCCCGTCGTACCGGCCTGTCGAGACTCCGGCTGCTGGCCTGGCCGGTCTACCTGACCGCGCTCGTCTGGTTCCTGCGCACCCAGGGCATGGCCTTCGCCAACGACGTGGTGTTCCTGTGGCTGATCGGTGCCCTGCTGACGGCGGCCGTGCACAGCGGGCACGGCCGCCGCGGCTTCCTGCTGGTGCTGCGCGACTGGGTGCCGGTGATGGCCGCGGTCTGGACGTACTCGCTGCTGCGCGGCTACGGCGCGCACACCCCGTGGGCCCCGCACTGGCTGCCGCAACTGCGCGCCGACGAGGTGCTCGGCTTCGGCGAGACCTGGACCGTCCGGCTCCAGCACGCGCTGTGGACGCCCGGCTCGCCGCACTGGTACGACTACGCGGCGACCGTCGTCTACCTCTCGCACTTCTTCCTGGTCTTCGTCCTGCTCGCGGTGCTCTGGCGGCGCCGGCACGACCGGTTCCGCCAACTGCTCGCCTGCTACCTGCTGCTCACCTTCGCCGGCTTCGCCACGTACCTGCTCTACCCGGCCGACCCGCCGTGGCTGGTCGCCCAGGAGGGCCACCTGCCGGGGCTCACCCGGGTCGTGTGGGACGTGATCTCCACCAGCGGGCTGCCGCAGGCCAACTCGCTGGTCGAGAACGGCAGCCAGTTCGCCAACGACGTCGCCGCGATGCCCTCGCTGCACTCCGCCTACCCGGCGATGCTGCTGTTCTTCTTCTGGCCGACGGCCCGCCCCTGGCTGCGGGCACTGCTGGTCGCGTATCCGCTCGCGATGGCGTTCACCCTGGTGTACGGCGCCGAGCACTTCATCGTGGACATCTTCGCGGGCTGGGCGTACGCGGCGGCGGTGGTGTTGGGCCTGCGCCGGCTGCGGAACCGGCGTACCCGGCTCATCAGGGAGCGGGCAGACTTGGCCGGGTGCCGAACCAGCCCCTCCCTCCCGTGAAGCCCACCGCCGAACAGCTCCAGGCGGCCAAGGACACCACCATCCCGGACGTCACCGGGCCCGGACTGCGGGTGCTGTTCTGCGGCATCAACCCGGGCCTGTGGTCCGGCGCCACCGGGCACCACTTCGCCCGCCCCGGCAACCGCTTCTGGCCCGCCCTGCACCGCTCCGGCTTCACCGCGCGCCAGTTCCGCCCGGACGAACAGGGCGAACTGCCCGCGCTCGGCCTGGGCATCACCAACGTCGCCCCGCGCACCACCGCCAAGGCCGACGAACTGACCGCCGAGGAACTGCGCGAGGGCGGCGCCGCGCTCACCGAGCACGTGCTGCGGCTGCGCCCGCGCGTCCTGGCCGTGCTCGGCATCGGCGCCTACCGGACGGCCTTCGGGCAGCGGCGGGCCGCGATCGGCCGCCAGCCGGAGGGCATCGGCGACACCGCGGTGTGGGTGCTGCCCAACCCGAGCGGGCTCAACGCGCACTACACGCTGGACGCGCTGGCCGCCGAGTTCCGCCGGCTCCGGGAGGAGCTGGACGGCTGAGGGCTGAGCTGCCGGAGTGGCCGGGGCACGACCCGGTCACTCCGGCAGCACGGCCAGCTCCAGGGCGGCCAGCCGCGCCGGGTCGGCGACCACCTCGTAGCCAGCCACCCGGCCGTCCGCCACCGCCACCCGCAGCACCAGCCGCAACCGCCCGCCCGGGGCGATCACGATCCCCGGTACCCCGTCCACCAGCGCCACCGCGCCGAACCGGGCCCGCCGGCCGAACACCGTCGTCTCCCGGGCCACCGTCTCCGCGCCCCGGGCCACCAGGGAACGCCCGGCCGGCAGCGCGGCCGGATCGGCCCGGCGCACCACGTCCGGCGCCAGCACCGCCAGCAGCGCGGCCAGGTCCCCGCCCCGGGCGGCGGACAGGAACGCCTCCACCACCCGCCGGTGCCCGGCCAGCCGCTCCGGCGGCAGCGCGGCCGCCCCGCGCACCCGCTGCCGGGCCCGGCTGGCCAGCTTCTTGGCGGCCACCGGGCTCCGGCCGACGATCGGCGCGATCTGCTCGAACGGCACCGCGAAGCCGTCGTGCAGCACGAAGGCGACCCGCTCGGCCGGCCCCAGCCGATCCAGCACGACCAGCAGCGCCCGGCCCACCGAGTCGACCAGCAGCGCCTCCCGCTCCGGATCCGCTCCCTCGGCCCCCGCGCCGGCCGCCAGGGCCGGCAGACCGTCCGGCAGCGCGTCACCGGCCGGCTCCTCACGGCGCACCGCGCGGGCCCGCAGCACGTCCAGGCAGATCCGCGACACCACCGTGGTCAGCCAGCCCGGCAGGTTGTCCACCTCGTCCGGGCCGGCCCGGTCCAGCCGCAGCCACGCCTCCTGGACGGCCTCCTCCGCCTCCCCCGTCGACCCGAGCATCCGCTGGGCGACCGCCCGCAGCCGCCCCCGCTCGGCCTCGAACCGCGCCGCCAGCACCTCGTCCCGGTCCATCGGTCACCTTTCCTCGGCCCCGCCCGTCACACCGATGACGATCCACCCAGCACCGAAGTGACGGGAGAACGCTGTGACCACCACCACCCTGCTGCACCTGGACTCCAGCATCAGCCTCGGCGACTCGGTCAGCCGCGCGCTGACCGCCCGGTTCGCCGCCGCCTGGCGCGCCCGGCACGGCACCGCCGGCCGGTACGTCTACCGGGACCTCGCCGCCGAACCGGTCGCCGCGATCGGCGCCGGGTACGCCCTGCTCGGCCGCCGCGTCGAACGCAAGGGGACCATCCCGGCCTCCGACATCGCCGCCCTCGCCGAAGGCCCGGACGAGGAACACGAGTGGTCCCTCACCCACCCGCTGGTCGACCGGCTGCTCGCCGCCGACACCGTGCTGCTCGGCGTGCCGATGTACAACCTCACCGTCCCGGCCGTGTTCAAGGCCTGGATCGACCGGATCAGCTTCCCCGGCGTCTACACCGACCCGGCCACCGGCGAGAGCCTGCTGCGCCGCACCCGGGTCGTCGTCGCGGCCGCCCGCGGCGGCGGCTACGGCCCCGGCACCCCGCGCGAGGCCTTCGACTTCCAGACCCCGTACCTGCGGGCCTACTTCGCCAGGCTCGGCGTCCCGGCCGAGCACCTGCACATCGTCCCGGCCGAACTCACCCGCGCCGACGACATCCCCGCCCTGGCCGGGCTGCAGCCGCTCGCCGCGAAGTCCCTGGCCGACGCCGAGGCCGCCCTGGACGCGCTCGCCACCGCCTGATCTACAGCGGGGTGACGGCCTTCAGCACCACCAGCAGGGCCACGGCGGCGTTGAGCGCGCACAGCGCCGACGCCGCCGTACCGGCCGCGGCGACCATCGCGGCCAGGCCCGCCCGGGTCTTCGCCGGGGGCCAGTTGCGGGACGTCGGCACCGGGCCGAGCAGCGCGGCGACCCGGCGCGGCACCGGGCCGGGCGCGGGTGCCGGGGCGGCGAAGGCCGCGAAGCCGGGCGCCGGCGCCGCGTGCGACACCAGGGCCGCCCGGGCCACCGCCCGCGCGGTGATCCGGCGGTCCCCCACCTCCTGGGCCGACTCCTCGTCCGCCCAGCGCTCCGCGCTGAACGCCACCGCGTACTGCAGCGGCCGCAGGAACGGATTGACGCAGGCGGCCAGTTGGGTGGTCAGCAGGTACCGGTGGTGGCGGTGGCGCAGGTGTGCCCGCTCGTGCGCGAGCAGCGCCTCCCGCTCGTCCTCGGGCAGCCCGGCCAGCATCCCGGTGGAGACCACCACCCGCCCCGGCGAACCGGGCAGCGCGTACGCGTACGGGCTGCGGTCCGGCAGCACCGCGAGGTCACCGGCCGACTCCGGCCCCGCCGGCAGCCCGGTCAGCGCCCGCCGGGCCCGGGAGCGCACCCGCAGGTGCCGGCCGACCGTCCGGACACAGGCCGCGGCCACCAGGACCAGCAGCCACATCGCGGCCGTCCCGAACGTCTCGTGGTACGGCAGCGCGGCCCGCACCTCCGGGTCGGACCAGCTGTCCGGCAGCGGGTTGCCGGGGATCTGCGCGGTGCCCACCACGCCGATCAGGCCGAGGCAGAGCACACTGCACACCGCCATCACCGCGCTGATCACGGTCATCAACCGGGCCGCACCGCGCGGGTGCAGGTGCTGCTCGGTGAGACGCGCGATCGGCACCGCGGTCAGCGGCAGGATGAGCGGGAGGAAGACGAAGAAGCCCACGGGTCAGCTCTCACGGTCGGCCGCTGCCGGATCGACGGACGCGGCGTCCAGCAGCGCCCGCAGCAGGTCCTCGTCGTGCGGGAGCAGCGCGCTCACGAAGCTGGCCAGGACGGCGTCCCGGTCCGCTTCTCCGTCGAGCATCCGGCGCATCCGCAGGGCCGCCAGCCCGGCCGCGTCGGAGGAGGCCTGCCACAGGTAGGAGCGGCCCGAACGGGACCGCGAGACGGCGCTCTTGGCATGTAGCCGGGACAGGATGGTCATCACGGTGGTGTACGCCAGGTCGCCCTCCAGGCGCTCCTGGACCCACCCCGCGGTGGCCGGGCCGGGCGCCTGTTGGAGCACAGCGAGCACCTGTGCCTCCAACTCGCCCTGGCCGCGCCGTCTGACGGGCGCTTCCGCGGCCGCCGAGGCGTGCCTCTCGTCTGCCATGACGGCCCACTCCCTCCGGATGTCGCGCCCCGTAGCCGGCGGGGCACGCGTTCATCCTAACGAGCGCGGGCCCGGCGCGAACCGGTTCGTGCCGGGCTTCCCGCCTCCACCGCCCTCGACGCGTCGCTCGAACGGCCCAGGCCCGGTTGCCCGGCGCCCCGGCCCGGCGGACGGTCGAAGTCCGTACGGTCCGCCCGTAGGCCTGTTCGGCCCCTGGAGGAGTCCATGAGCAGCCCGTCGCCCGACCCCGCGCAGCCGGAGCAGCCCCCGCGCACCGGCCCCGAGCAGCCCGGGCAGCCCCGGCGCACCGGCCCCGAACAGCCCGGGCAGACCTGGCGCACCGACCCCGAGCAGCCCGGGCAGACCTGGCGCACCACCCCCGGCACACCGCAGCCGACGCCGGGCAACGAGTTCCGCGACTGGGCGCCCGGCCTGGTGATGTTCGCCGGTGTGCTGATGCTGATCAACGGCATCATGGAGGCCCTCCGGGGCATCATGGCGGTCTCCAACGACGACCTCTTCGTCCACACCCCCCGCTACGTCTTCCGGTTCGACCTCACCGGCTGGGGCTGGGTCCACATCGTCGTCGGCGTGCTGGTCGCGGTGACCGGCGCGTTCCTGCTCAAGGGCGCCGCCTGGGCCCGCTACGCCGGTATCTTCTTCACCTCGCTGAGTGCCCTCGACAGCTTCCTGGTCCTGCCGTACTTCCCGCTCTGGTCGCTCGTGGTGATCGCACTGGACGTCTTCATCATCTGCGCGCTCTGCGTCTACCGCCCCCAGGAGGGCACCACGCTCTGACGCCCCGGTGGTCCGCGCGCCCGGACCCGTCTCAGGTCCGGACCCGCCTCAGGCCCGGGCCCGCCTCAGGTCCGGGCCCGCTGGGTGACCGCGATGCAGACCAGCACCACCACCGCCGTGACGGGTGCGGCCGCCGGCAGGTCCTCGCCCAGCAGCAGCACCGACCAGACCAGCGTCAACAGCGGCTGCGCGAGCTGCAGTTGGCTGGCCCGCGGCACCCCGATCTCCGCCATCCCCCGGTACCAGAGCACGAACCCGCCGAACTGCGACACCGCCGCCGTGTACGCCAGCCCGGTCAGCGCCTTCGCCCCGAGGTGGACCGGCTCGGCGGGCAGCGCGAGGGCCGCGGTCAGCAGCGTCACCGGCAGCGCGGCCACCACCGCCCAGGCGATCACCTGGGCTCCCGGCAGGTCCCGGGAGAGCCGCCCGCCCTCGGCGTACCCGGCCGCGCAGATCGCCACCCCGACGAACAGGAGCAGGTCCGCGACGGTCGGCCGACCGTGGCTCTGCAGCAGGGTGAAGCCGAGGACGGCCGCCGCCCCCGCCACCGCCGCCGCCCAGAACGCCCGGGACGGCCGACGGCCGGTGCGCAACGCCGCGCACACCGCGGTGGCCAGCGGCAGGACACCGATGACGACGGCCGAGTGGGCGGTCGAGGAGGTCCGCAGGGCGAGCGTGGTCAGCAGCGGGAAGCCCAGCACGCAGCCGCCCGACACCACCAGCAGGGCGGGCCAGTGCCGCCGCTTCGGCAGCGGGGCGCCGACGGCCACCAGGTAGAGCGCGGCCAGCACCCCCGCCAGGGCGCCGCGCAGCCCGGTCGCGGTCCACGGGCCGAAGCCCTCCAGGGCCCACGCGGTCGCGGGGAAGCTGAGGGAGAAGGAGGCCACCCCGAGGGCGGCCAGGGCGGTGCCGGAGGCGGGGCTTCGCGGTGCTACCGCCGACGGGCGGGTAGCGCTATCTTGTGCCGTCATGAACGAGCGTAGCAGTGTGACCGAACTCGCCGACAGGCTGCGGCGGGAGGTCGAGCGCTACCCGGAGGGGCGAAAGCTGCCCTCCAGCCGGGTGCTGGTGGAGCGCCATCAGGTCAGCCCGGTGACGGTCTCCCGGGCCATCGCGGTCCTCGCGGCCGAGGGCCTGGTGGTCTCCCGGCCGGGCGCCGGGGTGTTCCGGGCGGCGGCCTTCGCCGGGCGCCCGGCCGGCACCGCCGCGCCCGCCGCCCGTCCCGGCGACCTCTCCTGGCAGGAGGTCGCGCTCAGCGCCGACTCCGACCCCCGCGACCTGCTGGCCGCCCCGGTGTTCGCCACCCTCCGCGTCCCCCCGCCCGACGTCATCGACCTCAACAGCGGCTACCCGCACGCCTCGCTGCTGCCCGAACGCCTGCTGGCCACCGCCCTCGCCCGGGCCGGACGGCGCCCGGGCGCCTGGAACCGGCCGCCCACCGACGGCCTCACCGAGTTGCGCGGCTGGTTCGCCCGCGACATCGGCGGCACCGGCGGGCCGATCGGCGCCGGGGACGTCCTGATCACCTCCGGCGGGCAGGGCGGGCTCACCGTGGCCATGCGCTCGCTCGCCGCGCCCGGCGCGCCCGTCCTGGTGGAGTCGCCGACCTACTCGGGCATCCTGGCGGTCGTCCGCGCGGCCGGGCTGCGGCCCGTCCCCGTCCCGGTCGACGCCGACGGCGTGCGCACCGACCTGCTGGCCGACGCCTTCGAGGCCACCCGGGCGCGGGTCTTCGTCTGCCAGCCGCTGTTCCAGAACCCGACCGGCGCGGTGCTCTCACCCACCCGGCGCTCCGAGGTGCTGCGGATCGCCCGGGCGGCTGGCGCGTTCGTCGTCGAGGACGACTTCGCCCGCCTGCTCGTCCACGCGGACGCCCCCGCGCTGCCGCGCCCGCTCGCCGCCGACGACCAGGACGGGGTCGTGGTGCACCTGCGGTCGCTGACCAAGGCCGCCTCGCCCAACCTGCGGGTCGGCGCGCTCACCGCGCGCGGCCCGGCCCTGGCCCGGCTGCGGGCCACCCAGGTGGTGGACAGCTTCTTCGTGCCCCGGCCGCTCCAGGAGGCGACGCTGGAGCTGGTCGCCGACCCCGGCTGGGCCCGCCACCTGCGCGCCCTCGGGGCGGAACTGCGGACCCGCCGCACCGCCACCGTCGCCGCCCTGCACCGCGAACTCCCCGGCCTGCTCGGCGTCTACCGGCCCGGCGGCTACCACCTGTGGCTGCGGCTCCCGGACGGCGTCGACGACGCCGCCCTCACCGCCGCCGCCCTGCGCGCCGGCGTCCAGGTCACCCCCGGCCGCCCGTACCACGCCGCCGAACCCCCGGCCCCGCACCTGCGCCTCAGCTACGCCGCCGCCGAGAGCTCCGCGCACGCCGTCGAGGGGATCCACCGCCTCCGCCGGGCCTACGAGGACCTGCCGGCCTGACCTCCGGCCCCGCGCGGAGCAGGCCTCAGCGCCCGGAGCAGGCCTCAGCGCCTGTAGCAGGCCTCAGCGCCCGTAGCCCGCCATCCGCTCCAGCCGGGCGATGCGCTCCGCCATCGGCGGGTGGGTGGAGAAGAGCCGGGCGCCGGCCTCGCCGGGGCGGAAGGGGCTGGCGATCATCATGTGGCTGGCGGTCTGGATCTGTGGCTCCGGCGGGAGGGGCAGCCGGCGGGTGCCGGCGTCGAGCTTGCGCAGGGCGCCGGCCAGGGCGAGCGGGTCGCCGGTGATCCGGGCGCCGTCGGCATCGGCCTGGTACTCGCGGGAGCGGCTGACGGCCAGCTGGATGAGCCCGGCCGCCAGCGGGCCGAGGATCATGATGGCGAGCATGCCGAAGAGGCCGGGCCCGTCGTCGTCGTCGCTGCGGCCGAAGGGGATCAGCCAGGCGAAGTTCACCAGGAACATCACCACCGAGGCGAGCGCCCCGGCGACCGAGGAGATCAGGATGTCCCGGTTGTAGACGTGGCTCAGCTCGTGCCCGAGCACGCCCCGCAGCTCGCGTTCGTCCAGCAGCTGCAGGATGCCGTCGGTGCAGCAGACGGCCGCGTTGCGCGGGTTGCGGCCGGTGGCGAAGGCGTTCGGCGCGGGGGTCGGGGAGATGTAGAGGCGCGGCATCGGCTGGCGGGCCGCGGTGGAGAGCTCGCGGACGATCCGGTAGAGCCGCGGCGCCTCGATCTCGCTGACCGGCCGGGCCCGCATGGCCCGCAGCGCGAGCTTGTCGCTGTTCCAGTAGGCGTAGGCGTTGGTGCCGAGGGCGACCAGCAGGGCGATCACCAAGCCGGTTCGGCCGAAGAATCCGCCGATCACCAAGATGAGCGCCGAGAGGCCGCCGAGCAGGACGGCGGTCCTCAGTCCGTTGTGCCGGCGGTGCACGTCAGGCCCTCCAATGGTGCGGTGGGGAAGCCCTTTCTGCCTCGTCCCTCTTGCCCGGTCAACGGGTGGGGGCCCGGGCCTTGTTCCCTTGTGACCGGCGTGACACCGCCGCGGCACCCCGCCGGGCCGGACCGCGACGGCCGGCCGGGCGGGTGCGCGCTCAGAACAGGCTTCCGCCGGCGACCTGGAGGACCAGCTGCGGGGCGAAGGAGAGGACCACGGCCACCGAGGCGGTGAGCCCCAGCGTGGCGGTCAGGGTGGCCGGCAGCCGGCCTTCGGCCCCGGCCTCGCCGACCGGTGCGGCGCCCGGTGCGGCACCCTCCTCGGCACCCGGCGCCGGGGCGAACAGCCGGGTCGTCCAGAGCAGGTAGTAGTACAGCGCGACGACCACGTTGGCGGCCATCACGACGGCCAGCCAGCCCAGCCCCGCGTCGACGGCCGCGCGGAACACCACGACCTTGCCGAACAGGCCGATCACGCCCGGGGGCAGCCCGGCCAGGCAGAGCAGGAAGAAGGCGAGCGCGAGGGCCGTCCAGCGGCGCCGGGCGAACAGGCCGCGGAAGTCGTCCACGCTGGTCCCGGCCCGGCGGCCGACCGCCGCGACCACGCCGAACGCGCCGAGGTTCACCACGCCGTAGATCAGCGCGTACGCGGCGGTGGCGCCGAGCGGGTCGACCCCGGTGGGCGCGTAGCCGGCGGCGGCGAGCGGCACCAGCAGGTAGCCGGCCTGGCCGACGGACGACCAGGCGAGCAGCCGCACCGCGCTGTAGCGGGTGTCGAAGCGCTGGCGCAGCGCGCCGACGTTGCCCACCGTCATGGTGACGGCGGCCAGCACGGCGAGCGCCAGGCCCCAGGTGTGCGCGTACGGGCGGAAGGCGATGGTGGTGGCGAGCGCGAGGCCGGACAGGCCGGCCGCCTTGCCGACCACCGAGAGGTAGCCGGCCACCGGCAGCGGGGCGCCGATGTAGGTGTCGGGCACCCAGAAGTGGAACGGGACGGCGGCTACCTTGAAGGCGAAACCGACCAGGGTCAGCACGGCGCCCGCCTCGGCCAGCGGCTTGAGCTGCCCGGGGGCGTGTTCCAGGCCCTGGGCGACGGCGCCGAGGTGCAGGCTGCCGCTGGCCGCGTAGACGAAGCCGACGCCGAGCAGCATCACGGCCGTGGCGGTGACGGAGGAGACGAAGAACTTGAGCGCGGCCTCGGCGCCCCGGCCGTCCCGGCGCAGCGCGACCAGCGCGAAGGCGGGCAGCGAGGCGACCTCCAGCGCGATCACCATGGTGGCGAGGTCGCGGGAGGCGGGCAGCAGCGCGGCGCCGGTGGCGCTGGAGAGCAGCAGGAACCAGTACTCGCCGCCGGGCAGCTTCTCCTCCTCGACGGTGTGCGCGGAGAGCAGGGCGGCGATCAGCGCGCCGCCGAGGGCGAGCAGCTGGAACACCAGGGCGAAGTGGTCGGCGACGTAAGAGCAGCCCGCGTTGCCAGACCCCCCTGCTACGTTCTGCACACAGAAGGTCGCCCGGGGTGATCCCCCGGTGAGGGGGAGGAGTGCGATGAGGGCGAGGGCGAGTCCGGCCGCGGCGAGGCGGCCGAGCCACTTCCGGTGCCGCTCGGGCAGGAACAGGTCGGTGAGCAGGACGGCGAGGGCGGCCACCGCGGCGATCAGCGGGGGCGCGATCGCCACCCAGTCCACGGACTGGATCAGGCTGCCCGGGTTGGCTACGGCGAGGGAGGTCACAGTGTGCTGCCCCGTGGAGTGAGGTCCGAGTGCGGCGATCTGGGCTCCGAGCACGGTCAGCCACCCCCGAGGAGGTGCTTGACGGCGGGGTCGGAGAGGCCGAGCAGGAGCGCGGGCCAGAGGCCGGCGAGCAGGGTGAGGGCGGCCAGCGGCGTCCAGCTGACGGCCTCGTACGGGCGCAGGTCGGCGACCTGGTCCACCGGGGCGGGCTGCTGGGGGTCGCCCATGCAGACGCGCTTGACCACGATCAGCAGGTAGGCGGCGGTGAGGAGGGTGCCGAGACCGGCCAGGACCATGTAGGTGACGAACGCGGGGCGCGACAGGCCGTCGGCCGGGTCGAACGCGCCGAACATGGCGAGCAGCTCGCCCCAGAAGCCGGCCAGGCCGGGCAGGCCGAGGCTGGCCACGGCGGCGAAGGCGAGCAGCGCGCCGATCCGCGGGGCGCGGCCGTACAGGGCGGCGCCGGTGGCGCCGGAGAGGGTGTCGAGGTCCGCCGTGCCGTAGCGGTCCTTGAGGGCGCCGACGAGGAAGAACAGCAGACCGGTGATCAGACCGTGGGCGATGTTGGCGAACAGCGCGCCGTTGACGCCCACCGGAGTGAGGGAGGCGATGCCCAGCAGCACGAAGCCCATGTGGCCGACGGAGGAGTACGCGATCAGGCGCTTGAGGTCGCCCTTGGCGCCGGGGCGGGCCAGCGCCAGACAGGCCAGTGATCCGTAGACGATGCCGACGGCGGCGAACGCGCCCAGGTAGGGGGCGAGCGTCGCGGTGCCGTCGGGCACGACCGGGAGGAGGACGCGGACCAGACCGTACGTGCCCATCTTCAGCAGCACGCCGGCGAGCAGCACCGAGCCGACCGTCGGGGCGGCGGTGTGCGCGTCCGGGAGCCAGCTGTGCAGCGGCCAGGCGGGGGCCTTGACCGCGAGCCCGACCATGATCGCCAGGGCGGCGATCACCTGGGTGGTGTGGCTCAGGCCGTTGCCGTGCGCGGCGGCCAGGGCCTGCATGTCGAAGGTGCCGGCCTTGCTGCCGATCAGCAGGAAGCCGAGCAGCATCACGGCCGAGCCGAGCAGCGTGTACAGGATGAACCGGTTGGCGGCCGGGGCCTTCGCCCCGCTCCCCCAGCGGGCGATCAGGAAGTACATCGGGATCAGCACGATCTCGAAGGCCAGGAAGAAGAGCAGGAGGTCCAGCACCGCGAAGGTGGCGAGCATGCCGACTTCGAGGAGGAGGAACAACCCGACGAAGGCCTTCGCCGACGGCACGCTGTCCCCACCCGGCAGCCGCTTCTCCGAGTACAGCGCGCAGAGGAAGGTGAGCAGTGCGGTCAGCACGATCAGCGGCAGCGAGATGCCGTCCACGCCGAGGTGCAGGCGCACGTTGAGGGCCGGGATCCAGGACACGTCGGTGGTGGCCTGCATCCGGGCGGGCTCGTCGTGGTCGAAACCGGCCGCCAGGGCGACGGTGAGCAGCAGCACCGCGCCGGTGACGACGCTGTTCAGCCGCAGCGCCCGCCGGTCGGCGGCGGCCGGCTCCCGGCCGAACACCGGCGCCAGGGTGAGCGCGGCGCCGAGCAGCGGCAGCACCAGGAGGGCGATGAGGACTGCGTTCATCGGGGGCTCCTACGGGCGGCGGTCGGAATCGGGAGAACCGGGGAGAGGGGGTACGGCATCCGCTACACCGCCACCAGGACGGCCAACAGGACGACGCCGGCGAGCAGCGCGCTGAGGTAGGTCTGCGCGTTGCCGGTCTGCGCGAGCCGGACGGCCCGGCCGAGCAGGTTGGCGCCGGCCCCGCTGCCACGCACGTAGGTCTCGACGACCTCGCGGTCGAGGAAGCGGACCAGCCGGGCGGCGGCGGTCACCGGGCGGACGAACAGCGCGTGGTACAGCCGGTCGACGCCGAAGCCGTGCCGGGCCGGACCGAACAGCGGGCCGAGCAGGGTGCGCCCGGGGTCGGCGACGATCACCTCGGCGATCGGAGCTCCGGCCTGCTCGGGCACCCGGCCGGCGTCGGCCGGGGCCGGGCGGCCGGTGGCCAGCCGCGCGGTCGCCGAGCGCCAGGCGCCGTACGCCGCGAGCACGCCGACCACGGCGAGCCCGGTGCCGATGACGGCGGTGACGGCCGAGGGGCGCAGCGAGCCGCCGTCCAGCAGCGCGGGCAGCCAGTCCGAGCGCAGGCCGGCGACGCCGAAGCCCATGGTCGGGATCGCCAGCACCCAGAGCGGCCAGCGCATCGCGGGCGGCTCGGCGGTGGCCGGGTCGGCCTCGTCGAGCTCGGGCGAGTACGGCGCGTCCGCCTCGTGCCCGGCCGCAGACGCCACGGCCTGCGGCACTGCGGCCTGCGACGCCCCGGCAGCCTGCGGGCTGTGGAAGCTGACCAGGAAGAGCCGGGTCGCGTACGCGGCGGTGAGCAGCGCGGTGAGTCCGGCGGAGATCAGCACGATCCACCCGGCGGCCTCCGGCACGGCCGAGGCCGGGCCGAGCCCGTTGGTGAGCGCCTCGCCGTTGGCGGCGTGCTCGGCGGCGGTCAGCACCGCCTCCTTGCTGAAGAAGCCGGAGAACGGCGGCAGCCCGACCAGGGCGACGAGCGCGATGCCCATCGTCCAGTAGGCGTCCGGGACGCGCTTGCGCAGCCCGGGGATCCGGGACATCGCGGAGATCGAGTTGGTGTGCGCGGCGTGGATCACCACGCCGGCGGCCAGGAACAGCAGCGCCTTGAAGGCACCGTGGCTGACCAGGTGGAAGACGGAGGCCTCGCGGTCGCCGGTGGCCAGCGCCCCGGCCATGTAGCCGAGCTGGCCGACGG
Organism: Kitasatospora sp. NPDC059817; assembly: GCF_042731835.1. Taxonomy (NCBI): domain Bacteria; kingdom Bacillati; phylum Actinomycetota; class Actinomycetes; order Kitasatosporales; family Streptomycetaceae; genus Kitasatospora; species Kitasatospora sp. NPDC059817. The sequence continues at coordinate 104,526 of NZ_JBHWIR010000002.1, forward strand.
TGGAGTAGGCGAGCACCCGTTTGAGGTCGTCCTGGGCGAGCGCGCAGAGCGCCGAGCCGATCATCGTCACGGCGGCCATCACGGCCAGCACGACCAGCGCCGCGCCCGACAGCAGGAACACCGGCAGCAGCCGGGCGACCAGGTAGATGCCGGCCGCGACCATGGTGGCGGCGTGGATCAGCGCGGAGACCGGCGTCGGGCCGGCCATGGCGTCCGGGAGCCAGGTGTGCAGCGGGAACTGCGCGCTCTTGCCGGCCACCCCGGCGAGCAGCAGCAGGGCGATCAGCGTCGGGTGGCCGAGCCGCCCGTCGGTCGCGGCGGCCAGCACGTCGGGGATCCGGAAGCTGCCGGCGTCCGCGCCGAGCAGGAAGATCCCGAACAGGAACGGCACGTCGCCGAGCTTGGTGACCAGGAAGGCCTTCAGCGAGGCCGAGCGGGCGTCCTCGGTCTCCCAGTGGTGGCCGATCAGGAAGTACGAGCAGATGCCCATGACCTCCCAGCCGACCAGCAGCACGATCAGGTCGCCCGAGTAGACCACCAGGAACATCGCCGCGGTGAACAGCGAGACCAGCGCGGCGTACGACGGGTAGCGCGGGTCCTTCCTGAGGTACGCGGTCGAGTAGACCTGCACGCAGGTGGCGACCAGGCCGACCAGCACGGAGATCAGCGAGCTGAAGCCGTCCAGGTGGAGGGCGAGCGCGATGTCCGGGCCGCCGGTGGGGGTGAGCCGGGTGGCGGCGTCCAGCGCCTGGCCGGTGCCGAGCTGGAGGGCGACGACCAGGGCGAGCACGGCCGAGACGGCGACCGGCACGATGGCCAGCGGCCGGGCCAGGCCGGGCGCCTTCTTGCCGACGGCCAGGGTCGCGGCGGCCCCGAGTGCGGGCAGCGCGGGGACGAGGGCGGGCAGGGCGAGGTTCATGCGGCGGCCTGGCCCTTCAGCGCCTCGGCTCCGGCCGGCGTCTCCTCGGCGAGCGGCTCCGCCGGATCGCCGAGCGCGGTGGCCCGGTCGATGTCCGCGGTGCCCCGGGCCCGGAACAGCAGCAGGACGATGGCGAGCCCCAGCCCGATCTCGGCGGCGGCGACGGTGATGGTGAACAGGGTGAGCGCCTGGCCGGCGTGCAGCGAGTCGCGCAGCCAGGTGTCGAAGGCGACCAGGTTGAGGTTGACGGCGTTGAGCATCAGCTCGACGGACATCAGGACCAGGACGGCGTTGCGCCGGGCGAGCACGCCGTACACGCCGATGCTGAACAGCAGCGCGGCGAGGACGACGGGGTAGGCGAGGTGCATCAGCTCTCCTCCGACGCGGACGGCGCGGACGGCGCGGACGGCGTAGCGGGCGCAGCGGGCGCAGCCTCTGCGGCCTTCGGGGCCGCCGGGGCCTCTGCGGCCTTCGGAGCCGCCGCGGCCTCAGGGGCCGCCGGGTTCTCCGGCGCCGGCCGGGGCACGGTGGCGGCGACGGTCCCGTTCGAGCCCACCGGCCGGCCGGCGCGCAGCCGACCCGCCCGGGGCGGCGGCACCCGCCGCGTCGACCCGCGCGACAGCACGATCGCGCCGACCAGCGCCGCCAGCAGCAGCACGGAGAGGGCCTCGAAGGGCAGCACCCAGTGGCGGAACAGGCTCGCCCCGGTGACGGCGGCCGAGCCGCCCCCCGCGCCGAGGTCGATCCAGGAGGTCCGGAAGGCGTCGACGACCAGCGTCACCAGCGTCCCGGCCGAGGCGAGCGCCACGACCAGGGCCACCCAGCGGTTCTTGGAGTCGGCGTCCGGCGAGCGCCCGATCGGCGCCTTGGTGAGCATCAGCCCGAACAGCACCAGGACGATCACCGAGCCGAGGTAGATCAGCACCTGCACCCAGGCGATGAACTCGGCGGTGAGCAGCAGGAACTCCACCGCCAGCCCGCCCAGCGCGACCACCAGCCAGAGCGCGGCGTGCACCAGTTGCTTGGTGCTGACGGCGACCACGGCCGAGCCGAGCACGGCGATGCCGACCAGCAGGAAGACGATCTCCACCCCGGTCGGGGACAGGAACGAACGGGCGGCCGGCTCCAGCGAGCCGGTCGCCGCGAGCAGGGTGGCGGCGCTCACTGGGCCTCCCCCTCATCCGAGGCCGCCGAGGCAGCCGCTGCGGCCGCTGCGGCGGCGGCCAGCTTGTCCGCCGTCTTACGCGCGGTGGTGATCTCCTTGGGCTCCTCGGCCGCCGGGTCCAGCGCCGGCGGCGCCGGGACGGTCCACATCCACTCGCGGAGCTTGTCCCGCTCGTGGGTCAGCTCCAGGATGTCGGTCTCGGCGTACTCGAACTCGGGCGACCAGAACAGCGCGTCGAAGGGGCACACCTCGATGCAGATCCCGCAGTACATGCAGAGCGAGAAGTCGATGGCGAACCGGTCCAGCACGTTGCGGGTGCGGGCCCGCGCGTTCGGCTCGGCGGCTGGCAGCGTCTCCTTGTGGGAGTCGATGTAGATGCACCAGTCCGGGCACTCGCGCGCGCAGAGCATGCACACCGTGCAGTTCTCCTCCAGCAGCGCGATGACGCCGCGCGAACGCGGCGGCAGCACCGGCTGCACGTCGGGGTACTGCGCGGTGACGGTCTTCTTCGTCATCGTCCGCAGGGTCACGGCCAGGCCCTTGGCCAGGCCGGCACCGGGAAAACTCATGAGATCGCCACCTTGATGACGCCGGTCAGGGCCAGCTGGACGAGGGCGAGCGGGATCAGCACGGTCCACGCGAAGCGCATCAGCTGGTCCTCGCGCAGACGCGGGTAGGTGACCCGCAGCCAGATGACCACGAAGGCCAGCGCGAAGGTCTTCAGGATCATCCAGAGCCAGCCGAGCTGGTCCGCCAGCGGGCCGTGCCAGCCGCCCAGGAAGAGCACCGCGGTCAGCGCCGACACCACCAGGATGCCCGCGTACTCGGACAGCAGGAACAGCGCGAAGCGCAGGCCCGTGTACTCGGTGTACGCGCCGAAGATGATCTCCGAGTCGGCGACCGGCATGTCGAACGGCGGGCGCTGGAGCTCGGCCAGACCGGCCGTGAAGAACACGAACGCGCCGATGAGCTGCCAGGGCAGCCAGTACCACTCCCAGGCGTCCACGATCCCGGGCAGCGAGAGCGTGCCGGCGGCCATCGCCACCGAGGCCGCCGCCAGCACCATCGGCAGCTCGTACGACATCAGCTGCGCGGCCGTGCGCAGGCCGCCGAGCAGCGAGAACTTGTTCGCCGAGGCCCAGCCGGCCATCAGCTTGCCGATCACGCCGACGCCCATCACGGCCAGCACGAAGAACAGGCCTGCGTCGATCGCCTGGCCGACGAAGCCGTTCGGGCCGACCGGGATCGCCAGCAGCACGAAGAGGTACGGCAGCAGCGAGACGGCGGGCGCCAGCTGGAAGATCCGGCGGTCCGCCCCGGCCGGGACGATGTCCTCCTTCTGCGCGAACTTCACGCCGTCCGCGACGAGCTGCGCCCAGCCGTGGAAGCCGCCCGCGTACATCGGGCCGAGCCGGCCCTGCATGTGCGCCATGACCTTGTGCTCGGTCTGGCCGATGACCAGCGGGAGGGTGAGGAAGACGACCAGGGTGGCGACGCAGCGCAGCACCGTGTCGAGCAGGTTCACGCGCCGTCTCCGTCCTGGCCGGCCGGTCCGGCCGACGTCTCGTCCTGCTCACCCGCGGGCGCGGCAGGCTTCGCCGGCCCGGCGGGCGACTGCTCCTCGGCAGCCCCCTCCGCAGGCTTCTCCACAGGCTTCGCGGCCTCGGCCGGTGCCTTCGCCTCGGCGGGCTTCGCGGGCTCGTCGTGCGCGGGCACCGGGTTGTGCCAGGGCGCGTCCGAGGACCGGGTCCGCGGCGACGCCGAGCCCTCGGCCTTCGGCTCGGCAGGCGCAGCGGCCTCGGCAGCCTCGGCGGGCGCCGCCTCCGCAGCCTGACTGACCGATCCGTCGGACACCGACCTGACCCGACGCGGCCGGTCCGCCCGCACCACGGGCGCCGCCTCGCCAGCAGCCGAAGCAGCGGCCGAACCAGCGGTCGGAGCAGCAGCCTCGCCAGCAGCCGAAGCAGCGTCCGGAGCAACGGCACCAGCAGCCTCGGCCCCCGCCTGACTCGCCGACCCCTCCGCCACCGTCCTGGTCCGCCGAGGCCGGTCCGCCCGCACCGCCGCCGCGCCCTCGGCACCGGCAGCAGCACCGGCCCCAGCAGCGCCAGCAGCACCAGCACCAGCACCAGCACCAGCACCAGCAGCCCGGGGCGTCCGCCCGGCCGCGCCCGCCGCCCGCGCACCACGCGCGGGCCGCTCGGCGACCGGCGGCAGGGTGCCCTTCAGCGGCCCCCACTCGTTCGGGTCCGGCACCCCGGCCGGCTGCATCTTGCGGCGGGCGGGCCCGTCGCCGTGGTCCGACTCGCCCGGCTCCTTGGCTCCCGGCCAGGCCTTGGCGACCCGGGCCGCGAGCACGAACTCCTTGCGCAGCGGGTACCCCTCGAAGCCGTCCGGCAGCAGCAGGGTGGCGAGGTAGGGGTGTCCGGGGAAGTCGATGCCGAACATCTCGTGGGTCTCACGCTCGTGCCAGGCGGCGCCCGCGTAGACCGGTACGGCGGTGGGCAGCGCGGCCTTGTCCCGCGGCACCCGGGTGCGCAGCGCCAGGTGGCGCAGCACGCCCGGGGCGTCGGCGGAGGCGAGGTGGGCGACCACGGAGAAGCCCTCGGCCAGTTCGTCGACGGCGCTCAGCCAGTCGAAGTAGCCCAGGCCGAGCGCGTCGCGGGCGTTGGTGAGCGCCTCGATCCAGTGCTCGGCGGGGACGTCGACGGTGACCAGCCCGTAAGCCTCGGCGCCGGTCGCCCACTCCCCGACCGACGCCGCGTACTGCTCGGCGGAAGTCATGAGGCCCCTCCCTCGGTCGAAGGCCCCGTCACCAGCGGGCGGCGCAGCGCCGCCGCGGGCGCGGCGTAGCGGTCGGGCAGCGACTCGGCGGCGATCTTCTCCTGGAGCTTGAGGATGCCCTGGAGCAGCGCCTCGGGCCGGGGCGGGCAGCCGGGCACGTAGACGTCGACCGGGATGATCTGGTCCACGCCCTTGGTCACCGAGTAGGAGTCCCAGTACGGGCCGCCGGAGTTGGAGCAGGCACCGAAGGAGATGACGTACTTCGGCTCGGGCATCTGCTCGTAGAGGCGCTTGACGGCGGGCGCCATCTTGTCGGTCACCGTCCCCGAGACGATCATCAGGTCGGCCTGACGGGGTCCGGGCGCGAACGGAATGACACCCATCCGGATGAAGTCGTGTTTGGCCATGGACGCGGCGATGAACTCGATCGCGCAGCAGGCCAGGCCGAAGTTGAAGCACCAGAGGCTGTAGCGGCGGCCCCAGTTGAGCACGACCTTGACCGGGTCGGGCGCGAGCCGGGCCAGCGGGCCGATGCCACGGCGCTCGACGGCGCCGGGGCGCGACGGGTCCGGGAGGCCGAGTGGGACCGGCCCGCCCTGGGCGCCGTGCGAGTGGGTGTGCGTCACGTCCATTCCAGAACGCCCTTCTTCCAGGCGTAGAGCAGGCCGACCGCGAGGAAGCCGATGAAGAGGAACATCTCGATCAGCGTTCCGGCGCCGTACCCGGCGGTGGCGAAGACCGTCGCCCACGGGAACAGGTAGATCGCGTCGACCGCGAAGATCACGTACAGGAAGGCGTACACGTAGTAGCGGATCTGGGTGTGCGCCCAGTCCTCGCCCACCGGGTCCACCCCGCACTCGTAGGCGAGGAGTTTCTCGGGCGAGTACACCACCGGCCGCAGCAGGCGGTTGGCCGTGAACGCCGCGGCGACGAAGAGCACCCCGACGACGGCCAGCAGGCCCATCGCGGCGTACGCGTCGAAGTAGCCGCCGCCGACCGCCGGGTCGGCCGCGACGGCAGCCGCATGCTGCCCCTCCATGCCTTCGCCCTCCACCTCGGCCGTGAACAACCCCTCAAGGCAGTTCTACGACGTTTCCTCGCACGGTCATAACCATGGCCAATGCGTGAGTCTAAGGGGACGGCTCCGCTCCGCCCGAACCCTGCCCGCTCCGCAAGACGTCCGGTGGACACTCCCGCGAGCACCGGGCAGTGGCCCGACGACCAGGACGGGGGTAGGGATAACCCCCGTCCCGGAAGATGTATCACCCCCATGGCATCTCCCGCCCCGGGTTCGGGAAGCTTGCTCCACCAGCTCGACCAAGAGGGACGGTAGATCCAGATGAAGCCGCTGCACCGCCGCACCGTGGATGCCATCAAGGAGCAGGACGCTCAGATGGTCCGCTCGCCGCTGTACGGCGCGCAGATGTGGCGGCAGGTCGGCCAGCTGCTGCTCAACCTGCCGCTCGGCGTCGCCGGCTTCACACTCACCGCCATCACGCTCACGGCCGGCCTGGGGATGTCGATCACCGTGGTCGGCCTGCCGCTGCTGGCCGGCGGGCTGGCCGTCTCCCGCGCCCTGGGCGGGCTGGGCCGCTGGCGGGCCCGCGCGGCGTACGACTCCGCGATCCACGAGCCGGAGCCGGTGCAGCAGCGCCGGCCGGGGGTGGTGGGCTTCACCATCGCCCACCTGACCGACCTGCTGAACTGGCGCTCGGCTCTCTACAACGTGCTGATGCTGCCCTGGGGCATCCTGAGCTTCACGGTGGCCCTGGTCGCGGTCACCGTGATGTGGCCGGTGCTGCCCTGGGTGATCCGGGCGCTGGCGGCGGTCGACCGGATCCTGGTCGAGTCGCTGCTCTTCCCGGGCGCCCTGGCCGAGCGGGTGCGCGAGCTGGAGGACGACCGCGGCACGGTGGTCGACACCGCCGCCGCCGACCTGCGCCGGATCGAGCGCGACCTGCACGACGGCGCCCAGGCCCGCCTGGTCGCGCTGGCCATGGACCTGGGCATGGCCAAGGAGCGGCTGCGCGAGGTCGAGACCGAGGACGACGTGGTGGCCGCCACGAAGATGGTCGACAACGCGCACGGCGAGGTGAAGCTGGCCCTCCAGGAGCTGCGCGACCTGGCCCGGGGCATCCACCCGGCGGTGCTCACCGACCGCGGCCTGGACGCGGCCCTGTCCTCGGTCGCCGCCCGCTGCACCGTCCCCGGCGGGGTCAAGGTGAACGTCGACCTGAAGGGGCCGGACGGCCAGGCCGAGCGCCCGGACTCGGCGGTCGAGGGCATCGCGTACTTCACCGTCAGCGAGCTGCTGACCAACGTCTCCAAGCACGCCGGCGCCCGCACCGCCTCGGTCGACGTCTGGCGCTCCGACAACCAGCTGATGGTGCTGGTCCAGGACGACGGCAAGGGCGGCGCCGCCCCCTACCCGGGCAGCGGCCTGGCCGGGCTGACCGAGCGGATCCGCGCGGTGGACGGGGTGCTCCTGGTGCAGAGCCCGGAGGGCGGCCCGAGCAGCATCACCGTCGAACTGCCCTGGCGCACCCGCACCGCCCGCCGCTGAACCGAGGCGCGGCACGGCGCCGGGACCTCGTCGAGGAAGTGGACGGGGCGCCGCGCCGCGCCGCGGGGGGGGGGGGGGGCCCCCC
>NZ_JBHWIR010000003.1:0-27514 GCF_042731835.1 Kitasatospora sp. NPDC059817
TCCTCCCTCCCGCCCCGGCGCGGGGGGGGGCGCCCCCCCCCCACGGCCGGAGGGCCCGTGCCCCGGCCCGCCCGGCGGGGACACGGGCCCGGCTCTCAGGCGGCCAGCCAGGGGCCGTCCTCGGTGCCGTCGGTGGGAACCCGGCCGTCCTCATTCACCCGTTCGGGCGTGTCGCCCGCCACCGGCCCGGCCGGCGGTGTCCTCGGCGCTGCCGGGCCGGCCGCGGTTGCGGCCGCTGCCGTCCCGATGCGCGCCTCGATCGGACTGAACGTCCCCTCGGCCCGGTCGAGCACGTAGGCCTGGGCGGTCGCGAAGTCGAAGTACATCCCGACCAGCCGCAGGGTGCCCTCCTCCACCCGGCGCTCCACGGCCGGGTTGGCCAGCAGCTGGTCCAGCTGCTGGACCACGTTGGTGATGCAGAGCTGCTCCACCAGGTCCACCACCGGCCGCGCGTCGAACCCGGCGGGGACCCGGCGGAGCCGGTCCAGCGAGCCGCGGCCGTTGCGCAGCCAGCGGGCCAGCGGGGTGGGCGGCCCTGGGCGCTCGTGCACGCCGTCCAGCAGGGCCTTCATCGCGCCGCAGCCGGAGTGGCCGCAGACCGTGATCGAGCCGACCTCCAGGACCTCGACCGCGTACTGCACCGCGGCCGCCACCGAGTCGTCGGCCGCGCCGGGCTCGTACGGGGCCGGTACCAGGTTGCCGACGTTGCGGACGGTGAACAGGTCCCCCGGGCCGCTGTTGGTGATCATGCTGGTGACCATCCGGGAGTCCGCGCAGGTCAGGAACAGCTGGGAGGGTGTCTGCCCCTCCCGGGCCAGCCGGGCGAGTTCGGGCCGGATCAGCGGGGCGGTGTGCTGCTGGAACACCCGGACGCCGTCCAGCAGCCGGCCGTGCGGATCCTCCTGCTGCTCGATGCAGTGGTGGCCGACCCAGGGCGTCCAGGCCCGGCAGCGGTGCGGGCCGGGTGAACTGCCCGCCCGGACGGTGCCGTCGGGGTCGAGCACCTCGTCGTCCCTGCGGCGCGTCACCATCGAGACCCGTCCGCCCGCGGCCTGGTGGCCCGTCCGCCAGCTGTGCAGCGTCTCGTACGCGGCGTGGTCCAGGAAGGATCCGTCGTGGACCACGGTGACCTCGGCGCCGGAGGGGATCCCGGCCAGCGCCCGGCTCAGCCGGGGCACGGCGGTGAAGGTGAGCGGCCCGTGCGTCTGGACGGTGACCGCGCCGGCCGGGCCGGCCAGCACGTCCACGTGGGCGCGGGTCAGCCGGTAGAGCGCGAGCAGCACGGCGGTGCCGGCGCCGAGCGCGACGCCCCACAGCACGCCGAGCGCCACCACGCCGAGCACGGTGGTCAGGTAGACCGGGAACTCGCGGTGCCGGTGCACGTTGCGGATGTGCGCGAAGCTCACCATCTGCAGCCCGACCACCAGCACCAGCGCGGCCAGCGCGGCCAGCGGGATCCGGCGCAGCCCGCCGGTCAGCGCCAGTGCGGCGGCGAGCACCCAGACGCCGTGCAGCACCGAGGACCACCTGGTCTGGCCGCCGGCCCGCACGTTGGCGGTGCTGCGGACGGCGCCGCCGGCGACGGGCAGCCCGCCGACCAGCCCGCTGACGATGTTGGCCAGGCCCTGGCCGCGCAGTTCGCGGTCGAGGTCGCCGGTACGGCGGGACATCCGGTCGACCGCGACGGCGGACAGCAGCGACTCCACGCCGGCGACGGCGGTGACGGTCAGGACGGCGGCCAGCACCCCGGCCAGCGGGCCGTGCGGCAGTGCGGGCACGAGGGCGTGCGGCTGCCAGGCGGGCAGCCCGATGTGGGCGAGCCGCAGGTCCAGGGCCAGGGCGAGCGCGGTCGCGGTGGCGACGGCGGCCAGCGGGCCCGGCACCTTGGCCAGCCTGGCGCCGAACTCGCCCGCGCGGCCGGGGAGCCGGCCGAGGCGGGGCCAGCCCAGCAGGACGGCCACGGTCACCGAGCCGGCCAGCAGCGCGGGCGGGTGTGGACCGGCCAACTGGCCTGGCAGCGCGAGGAGGTTGGCGATCGCGGAGCTCTGCGGGGAGCCGCCGAGGACGACGTGCAGCTGCGCGATGGCGATGGTGAGCCCGACCCCGGCCAGCATGCCGTGCACGATGGCGGGCGAGACGGCGAGCGCGGTCCGGGCCACCCGGCGCAGGCCGAGCAGGAGTTGGAGCAGCCCGGCGGCCAGGGTGATGGCGCAGGTGGCCCGCCACCCGTACTGGACGATCAGTCCGGCGGTGATCACGGTCAGTGCGGCCGAGGGGCCGCTGACCTGGAGCGGGGTGCCGCCGAACAGTCCGACGACGATGCCGCCGACGGCCGCGGCGGCGAGGCCGGCGGTGAGCGGGGCGCCGGTGGCGAGCGCGATGCCGAGGGAGAACGGCACGGCGATCAGGAAGACCACCAGGGAGGCGGAGAGGTCCTGGGCCCAGCGGGCCTTGGTGCCGGGGCCCGGTGGTGCGTGGTCGGTGGTGTCGGAGGCGATGGGGGCGCTGGAGATGTCGAGGGTCACTGTCTTCCCGTCTGTCCGGGGGAACGAACGCAGTCAGGTCCGGCGGTGGGTGGGGCTCCGGGGCGGATCGGCTGTCGTGGGTCGCGACGGTGTGGCGGGATGGCGTGGGCGCGGCGGGGAGTGCGGGTGTCACCGGCCGGACCTCGACCATCAGGGCCCGCCAGGGGCCTGGGCGAGGTGCGGGACGTCTCGCCGAGGGCCGTCGGGACGGACCATCAAGACTCGGTAAACCGAGGGTAATGAAAGCTTTGCACAGCGTCATTCCGGGAGGGAAGGGGAAAACCCCCTTATTCACCCCATTGGGTGGTGTTCGAACCGCTGGGGATCTGCTGGCGGCGCCGGGCGGTCCGGACATGCGGAACGGGCCGTGGCCCTCCCCGGGGAAGGGGGGAGGGCCACGGCCCGTTCGGGCGGAGCGGCGTCAGACGTGCGCACCCGCCGGGGCGGGCCGCTCGCCGCCGACCCCGAGCCCGCCCAGCACGAAGGTCTCGTCCACCTGGGTCGCGAGGTCGACGCCGACCTTGGCGTTGGCCCAACTCTCCGCGTTGCGCACGTGGAAGAGCACGGCCTGCTCGGTGTAGCGCCGCACGTCCCGCCGCCCGTACGCGGCCTCGGCCTCGGCCCGCAGTTCCTCCAGGACGGCCCGGTTGGCCGGCTCCAGCGACTTCAGCGGCGGCTCGGCGCCCTGCTCCAGACGGCGCACCCAGTCCGAGTGCCCGAAGGTGGTGAGCAGGTCGTCGCCGACCTCCCGGCGCAGGAACGCCAGGTCGTCCGGCCCTTGCACCTTGTTGCCGATCACCCGCAGCCGGACGCCGAAGTCGCGGGCGTAGTCCTTGTACTGGCGGTAGACGGAGACGCCCTTGCGGGTCGGCTCGGCCACCAGGAAGGTCAGGTCGAAGCGGGTGAACAGGCCGGAGGCGAAGGAGTCCGAGCCCGCCGTCATGTCGGTGACCAGGTACTCGTCGGGGCCGTCCAGCAGGTGGTTGAGCAGCAGTTCCACCGCGCCGACCTTGGAGTGGTAGCAGGCCACCCCCAGGTCCTCCTCGGTGAAGGCGCCGGTCGCCAGCAGCCGGACCGAGCCCTCGTCCAGGGCGATCGGGCGGGCGCAGGCGGCGTAGACCGGGTTCTCCTCGACGATCCGCAGCAGGCGCGAACCCCGGCCGGGCGGCGTGGTCTTGATCATCTCGTCGGCCGAGCGGATCAGCGGATTGCTGCCGCGCAGGTACTCCTTGATCTCCGGCAGGTGCGCGCCGAGCGAGGGCAGCTCCGCGGCCTGGGCATCCGTCAGACCCAGGGCCGGGCCCAGGTGCTGGTTGATGTCGGCGTCGACGGCGATGACCGGCCGGCCCACGGCGGCCAGATGGCGGATGAACAGTGCGGACAGCGTGGTCTTCCCGCTGCCGCCCTTGCCGACGAAGGCGATCTTCATCTGGGACTCCGGCTCTCGCTCTGGGCCCGCGCTCGGGGGCCACCTGCTCAGGGGTCGCACATGCCGAGGCCCCTAAGTGGAAATAGTTATCGTCTCCGATAGTGGCCATGCTAGCCGGGGTTTGGGCCTCCTCGGCGGAGGGAAGTGAGGATTGCCTCTAACGGGTGATCCGGGGTTGCTGTTCCGGGAGGGGCCGGCTGTTCATTACTCTCGGGTAGGTGAGCACTGGAACAGATCCCCTCGCCCCGCTGGCCCAGCTCCCCGGGGTGCCCGACGCCGTGGCCGAGGTGCGCAAGGCCGTCGACCGGCTCTACGGCCACCGGGTGATGCGCCGCCGCGCGGCCGAGGTCACCTCCGAGTCCGCGCTGCGCGGCGCCCGCGCGTCGGCGGCGCTGGCCGGGGCCGACTGGCCGCTGGAGGAGGTCCGGCGCCGCAGCGACTTCAGCGCGGACCCCGAGGCCCGGATGGTCGGCGCGGCCCTGCGGATCGCCGCCGAGGCCGGTCAGCTGCTCAGCATCTGGCGGCACTCGCCGCTCCAGGTGCTGGCCCGGCTGCACCTGCTCGCCGTCGGCGACGGCGAGCCGTCCGCCGGGCGGCCCCGCCGCGCGGGCGAGGGCGTCGAGGAGCTGTTCCCGCTGGGGCTCAAGCCGGTGGAGAGCGTCGAGGTCGCCCAGGTGGACGAGCCGCTGCCGGTGCTGCCGCCCGCCCCGGGTGCCGAGGAGGTCGCGGCCCGGCTCGACCAGCTCTCCCGGCTGCTGGTGGCGCGCGCCGAGGGCCAGGGTGTGGGGACGCCGGCCCTGGTGGTCGCCTCCGTGGTGCACGGCGAACTGCTCGCGCTGCGGCCGTTCGGCGCGTACAACGGCGTGATCGCGCGGGCCGCCCAGCGGATCGTGCTGCTCGCCGAGGGGCTCGACCCGAAGTCGATCTGCCCGGCCGAGGTCGGGCTGGCGGAACTCGGCACCGACGCCTACCGGCGGGCCCTGGCCGGCTACCTGGCGGGCACGCCCGAGGGGATGGCGGCCTGGATCGCGCACTGCGGGCGGGCGCTGCGGCTCGGGGTGCGGGAGAGCACGGCGGTCTGCGAGGCGATGCAGCGCGGGATGGTCTGAGCAGGCGCTGGCGCTTCCGGCGCTCCTGGCGCTTCTGACACGAAGATGCGGCGGCACCTGATCCTGCCTGGTGCCGCCGCTGGTGCAGATACCGGGTGACCATGCATGCACCGGAAGTGCTGATCAGACGGGGATCCTGCCCGTTCGTCTGGTCCAGCGGCCCGACAGCGGGTCGGCTGCATGTGGGTGCTCGGTTATCTGTACACGCGGTCCGTGGGGCCTTAACTGCGTTGTCGGTTTGACCTCTTCGGGTCCTGACCGGGTCTCGCGGGCCGTGCTTCATTTGTATCGCGTTTCGGGCGAAAGGGGAACCCGAAAAGTGAACTCTGCGCTGATTGTCTGATTTGCCTGCGTTGCGGGGCCCGCGGCGGGCGGCTCAGGCCTCCGGACGGCGCCGGTGGGCCAGGTACCAGATGACCCCGGCGGTCACGGCCGCCGTCCCGATCGCCACGGCCGTCAGCACCGAGCCGCTCGGCGCGGAGAACTCCGGGAGCCGCCGCCGCAGTTCCACCGGCCGGTCGAAGACCAGCACCGGCCACTCCCGGGCCTGGGCCTCCTTCCGCAGCGCGCGGTCGGGATTGACCGCCGACGGGTGGCCGACGGCCTCCAGCAGCGGCAGGTCGGTGGAGGAGTCGCTGTAGGCGTAGGACGCGGCCAGGTCGTAGCCCTCGGACTCGGCCAACTCCCGGATGGCGGCGGCCTTGTTCTCGGCGTAGGCGTAGTACTCGATCTCGCCGGTGTAGCAGCCGTCCTCGACCTTGAGCCGGGTGGCGATCACGTGGTCCGCGCCGAGCAGCGCGCCGATCGGCTCGACCACCTCGGAGCCCGAACTGCTGACGATCACCACGTCCCGACCGGCCGCGTGGTGCTGCTCGATCAGTGAGGCGGCCTCGTCGTAGATGATCGGGTCGATCAGGTTGTGCAGCGTCTCCGCGACGATCTCGCGGACCTGCTGGACGTTCCAGCCGCGGGTGAGCGAGGAGAGGTACTCGCGCATCTTCTCCATCTGGTCGTGGTCCGCGCCACCGACCAGGAAGACGAACTGGGCGTACGCGCTGCGCAGTACGGCCCGACGGTTGATCAGACCGCCCTGGTAGAACGGGCGGCTGAAGGCCAGCGCGCTCGACTTGGCGATGATGGTCTTGTCCAGGTCGAAGAAGGCCGCCGTGCGCGGCCCGCCCGGCTTGGGGCGAACGGGTGAGCGGGTCTGCGCGGGCCCGGTGGCCTCGCCCGGGGACTCGTCGGCGTGGTCGTCGGCGTTCTCGGTGGTGTCCACGGGAACCGAGGATAGAGGGAGCCGCAAAACAGGCCGCCATTCGGTGTACTCGTGGGCGTGCGGGTTTGTGTTTCTGGCCGCTCGGGTACACCATGGAAGTCACGGATCGTTCGCGACCGTGCTAACCCGGTCCGGCTCCTCCCCCCCGAGTCGGGCTGTGGATAGACGACCCCCGCTCTCCCCCCCGGCGGGGGTCGTCGCACGTCCGGGGCCATTTTCAGGGCCTGAAGGCCCTTCGCGGCGAGCGCCGCGGCCGCCCCGCCGACGGTGTACAGGGGGTGTCGACACCCTGGTCCACTGACCACCTTTCGTCACTCTGTGTCGCCATTTGCTCATGGCTGCCCATGGCTCTTCGGCTGGTTCCGATCGGTGGGCCGGGCTGCTGCGGCGGGGTGTCCGAGCGGCCTTCGGGAGGGTTCGCCGGGTGACCGGCGGGGGGCGCGACGGGCTTCCGGTTCGTCTCCGTGATCCCCGATCGTCAATTCTTTGACGATTAATCCCCCGCCCGGGTGAACGTTTTCCTCCACAGCCCACGAGTTATCCACAGGGATTCGCATCGTGGATGACGGAATCCCGATCTCCCCCCACCGTGATGGTCGGCGGCGGTCGCCGGGCGGATCTCACCTCCCTCTCTCCCACGAGGTCTGCCGGGCGGCCGTTCGCCGGAACCGTCCGACGTGCGCCCCGGACCGCCCCTGGCGGCCGTCGGCGCAGAGGGGAGCCCGCCATGTCGACGCCGATCGCCGACCACGCCACCACCGAAGGGCCCGGGGCCACCGGTCCGCTCGTCGTCACCGAGGACGAGGGCCTGGCCGAGCACCTGCTGCGGCTCTGCGCGGCCGCCGGCACCGAACCGAGGCTGATCCGGGGCGCACCACCGCCGCGCGAGCTCTGGGAGGGCGCCTCACTGGTGCTCATCGGGGACGACCAGGCCGCCCGGTGCGCCGGGCTCGGCCGGCGCGGCGGGGTGCTGCTGCTCGGGCTGGACCTCGACGACGCCGGGGTGTGGGTCAGAGCCGTCCAACTCGGCGCCGAGCACGTGCTGTTCCTCCCCGACGCCGAAGCCTGGCTGCTCGACCGGATCGCCGACGCGGCCGAGGGCGCCGGCTCCCCGGCGCTCACCGTCGCCGTGCTCGGCGGCCGGGGCGGGGCCGGGGCCTCGACCCTGGCCTGCGCCCTCGCGGTCACGGCCGCGCGGGCGGGGCGGCGGACGATGCTCATCGACGGAGATCCGCTGGGCGGCGGCCTCGACATCCTGCTCGGCGGCGAGGCGGCCCGCGGGCTGCGCTGGCCCGATCTGGCCGGTTCGCGCGGGCGGGTCAGCGGGGTCGAACTGGCCAGGGCGCTACCGGTGCTCAAACGGATCTCCGCGCTCTCCTGCCTGTCCTGGGACCGCGGCGACACCCTGACCGTGCCGCCGGAGGCCATGCGCAGCGTGCTGGCCGCCTCCCGGCGGCGCGGCGGGCTGGTCGTCGTCGACGTGCCGCGCCATCTCGACGCGGCCGCCGGGCAGGCGCTGGAGCAGTCCGACCTGGCGCTGCTGGTGGTGCCGGCCGAACTGCGCGCGGTGGCCGCCGCCGACCGGGTCGCGGCGGCCGCCCGGATGCGGCTCGGGGACGTCCGGGCGGTGGTGCGGTCACCGCGCACCTTCGGACTCCCGGCCCACCGGATCGCCCGCGGGCTGCGGCTGGAACTCGCGGGGGAGTTGGAGCCGGAGCCCGGCCTGGCGGAGGACGTCGAGAAGGGCGTCCCGCCCGGCATCCGGGACGGCGGCCCGCTCGCGCGCTTCTGCGAGACCTTCCTGGACGAGGTGTTGCCGCCGGTGCCGGCGGTCGGAGGAGGTGTGTACTGATGGTCCGTCTGCGCAGAACAGGCCCCACCGTGCGGGCGGGGGGCGGTCCGAAGAGCCGGGGCGACGGTGCGCGGGAGCACCGGCCGCTCAGGAGCGTGCCGCCGCCCGGCGGGCCACCCGAAGCGCCGCGCCACCCATGCCCGTACGGGCGCACCGCCCGGGAGGAGCGGACGGCGGAGCTGGTGGACGCGGTCCGGTTGCGGCTGGCCGAGTCGGGTGCCGCCCCGACGGCGGGGTCGGTCGCGGCCGTGCTGCGGGCCACCCGGCCGCCGCTCGGCGGGGACGAAGTCCTGGACACCGTGCGCTCGCTGCGCGCCGAACTGGTGGGTGCGGGCCCGCTGGAGCGGCTGCTGGCGGCGCCCGACGTCACGGATGTCCTGGTGAACGGTCCGGACGAGGTGTGGGTCGACCGTGGCGGCGGCCTGCACCGGGCCACCGGAATCCGGTTCGCCGACGCCGAGGCGGTACGGCGGCTGGCCCACCGGCTGGCCACCGCGGCCGGACGGCGGCTGGACGACGCGCGGCCCTGGGTGGACGCCCGGCTGCCGGACGGCACCCGCCTGCACGCCGTGCTGCCGCCGATCGCGGCCGGCTGCACGCACATCTCGCTGCGGGTCTGCCGGCCCCAGCCGTTCACGCTCGACGAACTGGTGGCGGGCGGGGCGCTGCCGCCGGAGGGCGCCGGCCTGCTGGCCGGCATCCTGCGGGCCAGGCTGTCGCTACTGGTGTCCGGCGGGACGGGCACGGGCAAGACCACGCTGCTCGCGGCCTTGCTCGGTCTGGTCGGGCCGGAGGAGCGGATCGTCATCGCGGAGGACTCCGCCGAACTGCGGCCGGCCCATCCGCACGTCGTCCGGTTGCAGAGCAGACCGCCCAACCAGGAGGGGCTGGGTGAGCTCACGCTGCGGGACCTCGTCCGGCAGGCACTGCGGATGCGTCCGGACCGGCTGGTGATCGGAGAGGTCCGCGGGGCCGAGGTGTCGGACCTGCTGGCCGCGCTGAACACCGGGCACGAAGGCGGATGCGGCACGGTGCACGCCAACACGGCGGCGGACGTGCCGGTCCGGCTGGAGGCGCTGGGCTCGCTCGCCGGGCTCGACCGGCCCGCGCTGCACAGCCAACTCCGGGCCGCACTCGACCTGGTGGTGCACCTGGTCAGGGAGCCGGGCTCGGGGCGCCGCCGGGTGGCGGAGATCCACACGTTGGCCGCCGGCCGTGACGGCCTGGCCGTCACCACCCCGGCGGTGGAGTTCCCGGTGGCGGGCGGTCTGGTCCCCGGGGCGGGTTGGGAGCGACTGGTCGGGCTGCTGGCGGTGCGCGGGGTATCGCTCGCTGCGGGGCCGACGTGACGGCGGCGGTGGCCGGGTTGGCAGGTGCAGCCGGGTTGGCAGGTGCGGCCGGGTTGGCGGGTGTGGCCGTGCGGGCGGCGGAACTCGCGTTCGTCCTGCTGCTGGGCGGGTGCGCGGCGGGCGCCCTGACGCTGCTCGGGGCGTGGAACAGGAAAGACCGACGACCGGGAGGGTCCTGACGTGATGAGTGATCAGAGTTCTTTCTGCTGGGCATTGGTGCTGTGCCTGCTGGCCGTCGCCGCATGGCGTGCGGTGCAGGAGCAGCTGCCGGGCGGTCGGCGGTACAGGCTGGTGCTGGCCGGCAGCGGGCCCCCGCCCGTTCCGGTGCCGGGCCCGCCGGCGGTGACTGTGGGGCGCGCCCGGCCGCGGACGTCCGACTGTCTGGCGCCCGAACTGTTGCTCCTGCCGGTGGGGTTGGCGGCCGGGCAGGCGACCTCCTCGCCGCTGCCGGTGCTCGCCGCCGGGCTGGCCGTACTGCCGCTGCGGCGTTGGCGGCTGCGACGGCGCGTGACGCTGGAGGCCGGGCGGCGGGCGGCCGCCGTGGTGGAGCTCTGCACAGGGCTGGCAGGGGAGTTGCGCGGCGGGGCGACGCCGGAGCAGGCGTTGCACCTGGTCACGGCCCGCCTCGCGGCCGACCCGGACGGGCTGCGCCGGCTCGGCGAGGAGCCGGTGGCGCGGCTCGCGGCGGGCCGGTACGGCGGGGACGTGCCCGCCGCGCTGCACCTGCTCGCCGAACTGCCGGGCGGGAGCGGGGCGTCGGCGATCGCGGCCTGCTGGCGGGTCGCCTCCGACGGCGGATCGGGGCTGGCCGTCGCGCTGGACCGGGTGGCGGAGGCGCTGCGCGGCGAGCGGGCCCTCGCGGAGGAGGTCGCCGGGGAACTGGCGGGGCCGCGGACCACGATCGCCGTCCTGGCCGCCCTGCCGGCCGCCGGGCTGCTGCTGGGGGCGGCGCTCGGGGCCCGGCCGGTGGGCATCCTGCTGCACACGCCGGCCGGGCTGGGGTGCCTCGCGGCGGGGGCGGCACTGGAGGGCCTGGGCGTGCTCTGGACGGCGCGCATCGTCCGGGCGGCGGCTCAGGGCGCTCAGGGTGCCCTGGAGGCTCCCCGGCGGGCTGCCGGGGCGTGGGGCTCTGGTGGTGGCGGGAGCTGCGGGCTCTCACGGGTACGGGCGCGGGCGGAGGTGGTGTCGGGGTGATCCGGGGAGTCGGGTGGGTGATCGCCGGGGGTCCGGTGGTGGTGGCCGGTGTGGTGCTGGTGCGCGGGTGGGCGCGACAACGGCGGCTGTTCGGGCGGGTGTTGGTGCGGGTGCCGCCGGCATCTGGTGGCGGCGGTCGTGGTCGTGGTGGCGGGCGTTGGCGGCCTGTGGCCCTGGCCGTGGGCGCCGGGGCCGGTGCGACGGTGTTGCTCGGCGGCGCCGTCGGGGTGGTCGTCGGGGCGCTGCTGGCGGCGGGCGTGCACCGCTGGTCGGCCCGGGTGCGGTCGCCGACGGAGCGGCGGGCGGTCCTGGAGGAGGAGCTGCTGACCAGGCAACTCCCGCTGAGTGCGGAGCTGTTGGCGGCCTGCCTCGGTTCGGCGGCCTCACCCTCGGCAGCGGTGTCGGCGGTCGGCCGGAGCGTGGGGGCACCGATGGGGCCCCGACTGGTCGCGATCGGTGCCGAACTCGCCCTGGGCGCACCGCCGGAACTGTGCTGGAGCCGTCTGGGCGAGCAGCACCCGTCGCTGGCCCCGCTGGCCCGCTGCCTGGTCCGGACGAGCCTCGGCGGGGCTCCGGCGGCCGGGCCCTTGATCGGGCTCGCGCAGGGACGGCGGACGGCGGCGGCCCGGGCGGCCCAAGCCCGGGTCCGCCGGGCGGGGGTGCTCGCCACCGCTCCGCTCGGGCTCTGCTTCCTCCCGGCCTTCGTCCTGATCGGCGTGGTGCCGGTCGTCATCGGCCTCACCACCCGCTTCGCCCAGGGCGGGTGAACGCGGGGCCGCGCCAAGCGGATCGGCGGCGGAGCCGTGGGCAGCGGCGTCGGCGGCAGCCGCGTAGGCGGCATCGGGGACATCGGTATGGCGGGGCATCGGTATTTCGGAATTTCGGAGACAGGAGAGATTCATGACTGCAGCGATCGCAACGAGGCCCGGCAGCGGGCGCGCGCTCCGTCAGGCGCCCGGGGTGTGGCGGCGCAGGAGCCGCTGGGCGGCCCGCCGGATGCGCGGGATGGCCCGGAGCCGGGGCCGGTCGGACGCCGGGATGACCACGGCGGAATACGCCGTCGGCACCTTGGCCGCGTGTGCCCTCGCGGCCGGGCTGTACAAGGTGGTGACCAGCGCGACCATCATGGGGGCGCTGACCGATTCACTGGAACGGGCGCTTCATGCGACCTAGCGACCGTCCGCGAACTCCCGCCTGCGCAGCGGTGTTGGGGAATGCTTCTCGTCGCGTTGCCGTCGGCCGGCAGGCGTCCCCCGGCCTTCAGCCGGGAGGTGCCCCCTCCGCGTCGTGCCCCTCCGCTGCCGTTCGGTGCGCGCACCCCGACGCCGCCGCGCACCGCCTCCGGGCGAATGGCGGGAGACCGAAGGCTCGCCCTGGCCTGGCGGCGGCACGTGGTGGCGGGCGGGCGCGGTCGCTGCGGCCGGGCCGTCGCGGCGATGCGGGCTTCGTCACGGCGGAGACCGCGGTGGCCCTGCCGGCGCTCGTCCTGCTCGCGGCGATGCTGATCTGGGGCGTACTGGCGGCGGCCGCGCAGATCCGCTGTGTGGACGCGGCCCGGGTCGGGGCCAGGGCGGCCGCACGCGGGGAGGCGGACGCCGCCGAACTCGCCCGCGCGGCCGCGCCGCCGGGAGCTCAGGTGCGGGTGGCGATGGCGGCGGAGGTGGTGCGGGTGGAGGTGGACGCGCCGTGCGGGGCGCCGGGCAGGCTCGGCGGGCTGCTCGCGGTACGGCTGGGCGCGACCGCGGTGGCGGCGCGGGAGGACACCCTCGTGGGGGTCACGGGAGGAGCGGGAATCGCGGGAGGTGGTGGTTCATGGCCGACCTGACCGGGGTGCGGTCGGGGGCGCGGCGGTGGGCGAGGACTCGTACCGCCCGGGCGGCCGCCGTCGGCGGGCGCGGGCCGGACGCCGGTTCGGCGACGGTCTGGCTGCTCGCCCTGGCGATGCTCGGCACGGCGGTCTTCGCCGGGACGATCGCGGTCGGAGCGGTGGTCGCCGCGCGGCACCGGGCCGAGTCGGCCGCCGACCTGGCGGCCCTCGCGGCCGCGGACCGGCTGCTGCTGGACCCGGACGGCGGGTGCGGGCGGGCCGAGGGGATCGCCGCCGCGCAGGGCGCCGGTCTGGTGTCCTGCACGGTGGACCGGACGGGGGATGCCGTCGAGGTGGTGGCCGAGGTGACGGTCGGTGGGCTTCCGGCGCGTCTGCCGGTCGGCCCGGCGCGGGCGAGGGCGCGGGCCGGGCCGGTGCGGGCCGGGGTCACCGCCGCCGAGGACGGCCTCGGCGGGCCGACCGGCGGCTCGGCGGCGGGCTCATGAGCCGGTCGGCGGCCCACCGTCCGCGCTCGGCTCGGGCTTCGCCCCGGAGTCCTTCTCGGGGTCCGTCTCGTGGTCCGTTTCGGAGCTCGCTGAGGGGTCCGCTGAGGGGTCCGCTGAAGGGCCTGTTGAGGAGTCTGCTGAGGGAGTCGCCGCTCCAGGGTCCACTGAGGGGTCCGCCGTCCTGGCGCCTGCCGTCCCGGAGCCTGCCGTCGTGGGGGCGCCGGCCAGCAGGACGTCCAGCAGTTGGACGGCTGCGGCCTTGTCCAGCGGCTCGTTCCCGTTGCCGCACTTGGGTGACTGGACGCAGGACGGGCAGCCGCGCTCGCACTCGCAGGAGGCGATCGCCTCGCGCGTGGCCGTCAGCCACTCGACGGCCCGCTGGAAGCCGCGTTCGGCGAAGCCGGCCCCGCCCGGGTGGCCGTCGTAGACGAACACGGTGGGCAGTTCGGTGTCGGGGTGCAGCGGGACGGAGACCCCGCCGATGTCCCAGCGGTCGCAGGTGGCGAACAGCGGCAGCAGGCCGATCGAGGCGTGTTCGGCGGCGTGGGCGGCGCCGGGCAGCTGGTCGAGCGGAAAGTCCGCGTCCAGCAGCTGGTCCTCGGTGACGGACCACCAGACCGCGCGGGTGCGCAGCGTGCGGGGCGGCAGGTCGAGCTTGCTCTCGCCCATGATCTCCCCGGTGGAGATCCGCTTCCGGAGGTAGCCGACCACCTGGTTGACCACCTCCACCGAACCGAAGCTGAGCCGGCCCTCGCCCCAGGGAACGGTGGTGTCGGTGTCGAGCACGGAGATGGAGGTGATGTCGCGGGCGGCCGT
This sequence comes from Kitasatospora sp. NPDC059817, assembly GCF_042731835.1. Lineage (NCBI taxonomy): Bacteria > Bacillati > Actinomycetota > Actinomycetes > Kitasatosporales > Streptomycetaceae > Kitasatospora > Kitasatospora sp. NPDC059817. Next base: position 13,864 of record NZ_JBHWIR010000003.1, read on the forward strand.
GGTGTACGGCGGGTCGGCCGGCTCGACCAGGGCGACCGAGTTCTCCAGGTCGAGTTCCCGGACCAGGAAGGTGCGGCCCTGGTGCAGGTGGACGGCCCCGGTGTGGACGGTGGTGTGGGCGGCTGCGGCGTCCACCGTGCCGAGCAGGCGACCGGTGTCGGCCTCGACGATCTGCACCGGGCTGCCGCCGCTGCCGCGCAGGTCGACGGCGTCGGCCGCGCGTTCGCGGCGGGTCCAGTACCAGGAGCCGTCGCTGCGCCGGCGTAGCAGGCCGCGCCGTTCCAGGACGGGCAGCAGCGGTGCGGTGGAGGGGCCGAACAGCTCCAGGTCGGCGTCGGTGAGCGGAAGTTCGGCGGCTGCCGCGCACAGGTGCGGCGCGAGCACGTGGGGGTTGTCCGGGTCGAGCACGGTGGCTTCGACGGGCGCCGCGAACAGCGCCTCCGGGTGGTGCACCAGGTAGGTGTCCAGCGGGTCGTCCCGGGCGATCAGGACGGCCAGCGCGCCCTGGGCCTCGCGGCCCGCCCGCCCGGCCTGCTGCCAGAGCGAGGCCCGGGTGCCGGGGTAGCCGGCCATCAGGACGGCGTCGAGGCCGGAGACGTCGACGCCGAGTTCGAGAGCGGAGGTGGAGGCGAGTCCGAGCAGCCGGCCGGTGTGCAGCGCGCGTTCCAGGGCCCGGCGTTCGTCGGCGAGGTAGCCGCCGCGGTAGGCGGCCACCCGGTCGGCGAGCGGTCGGCCGAGCTGGTCCTGGGTCTGGAGGGCGACGAGCTCGGCGGCCCGGCGGGAGCGGACGAAGACGACGGTGCGGGTCTGGCGCTCGACCAGGTCGGTCAGCAGGTGCGCGGCCTCGGCGGTGGCCGTGCGGCGGACGGGCGCGCCGTGTTCGCCGACGTTCTCGGTCAGCGGCGGCTCCCAGAGGCCGAAGACCATCGGTCCGCGCGGCGAGGCGTCCTCGGTGACCGCCCGGGCGGGCAGGCCGGTCAGGCGCTCGGCGGTGGCGGCCGGGTCGGCGGTGGTGGCGGAGGCGAGCAGGAAGGTGGGTGACGAACCGTATCGGGCGCAGATGCGGCGCAGCCGTCGGAGCACCTGGGCGACGTGCGAGCCGAACACGCCCCGGTAGCTGTGGCACTCGTCGACGACCACGTAGCGCAGCACCTTGAGGAAGGAGGCCCAGCGGGCGTGGGCGGGCAGGATGCCGCGGTGCAGCATGTCCGGGTTGGTGAGCACGTACGAGGCGTACTGGCGGACCCACTCGCGTTCCTCGGGCGGGGTGTCGCCGTCGTAGAGGGCGGGTCGGACCCGGGGCGGGGCGAGTTCGGCGGCCCGGCGGCGCTGGTCGGCGGCGAGCGCCTTGGTCGGGGCGAGGTAGAGCGCGGTGGCGCCGCGGCCGTTGCGGGCCTCGGTGCCGTCCAGCAGGTCGCTGAGGACCGGGGCCAGGTAGCCGAGCGACTTGCCCGAGGCGGTGCCTGTGGCGATCACCACAGTCTGACCGCTTTTGGCCAGATTCATCGCTTCTGCCTGGTGCGCCCAGGGCTGCTCCACGCCGACGGCGAGGGCGGCGGCCACGATCTCGGGCCGGATCGACTCGGGCCACGGCGCATAACGCGCAGGTCGGGCGGGAAGGTGCTCCGTATGGGTGAGCCGGTCGGACCGCCCCCGGCTGGTGGACAGGGTCGTGAGCAGTGCCTCGGGCAGGCTGTGTCGGGGCGGCATGAGGACCCAGTGTGTCACCGGCGTGACGGAGAATCGTCGTAAGCCATCGTGCGGGCATGGTCGCAGGTGGTTGAATGTGGCCGTGACGGCCGGATGGCCGTGGGTCGCAGCGCCGAGGCTTGCCACGTGTGGCTGGGCGCGCCCGGGCTCGCGACCATGCGGTGGCGGCCGGCCGGCCGAGGATCGCACATGACGTAGCAAGGCAAGGTGCTGGAGGTTCCGTGGACCTGTCCCTGTCGACCCGTTCAGTCGGCGATCGTACGGTCGTCGAGGTTGGCGGCGAGATCGATGTGTACACCGCCCCGAAGCTGCGGGAGCAGCTGGTCGAGCTCGTCAACGACGGCAAGTACCACCTCGTCGTCGACATGGAAGGCGTTGACTTCCTCGACTCGACCGGCCTCGGTGTGCTGGTGGGCGGTCTGAAGCGGGTGCGTGCCCACGAGGGCTCGCTGCGCCTGGTCTGCAACCAGGAGCGCATCCTGAAGATTTTCCGCATCACCGGCCTGACCAAGGTCTTCCCGATCCACACCTCGGTGGACGACGCGGTCAACGCGACCGACTGACGCGGCCGGGCCGGCCCGTGCCCGTGGAGGCCGGCCCGTTCGTTCCAAGCGTCCGGGGTGCCGGGGCCTGCGGGCCCCGGTGCTTCCCGGCCGCCCCGGGGCCGGTTCCGCCGGCCCGCAGGGGCCGCATCGTCGGCCCTGGTCGGAGCACCCCGAAGGGGAGAGATGGCAACCGTCGAACTTCGATTCAGTGCGCTTCCGGAGCACGTGCGAACGGCCCGGCTGGTCGCCGCGGCCGTCGCGAGACGGGCCGGGGTCGACGAGTCGGTGCTCGACGAGGTACGGCTCGCGGTCGGTGAGGCCTGCTCCCGTGCGGTCGGCCTGCACCAGCGCGGCGGCATCGGTGGCACGGTCCGGGTCGCGTTGACCGACCAGGAGAAGCGTTTCCTCATCGAGGTCGAGGACGAGGCCGGCCCCGCCGCCGTCCCGGCCCCCGGCGCCGCCGAGGGGGCGGACCCGGACGAGGACACCCTCGGCCTCGCCGTGATCACCGGTCTGGTCGAGGACCTTGAGGTCACCAACGGCACGGACGGCGGCCTGATCCGGATGAGCTGGCCGGTCTCGGTCGAGTCCGTGGTGGTCTGAGGGCCCGACCTTCGGCGTGCCTCGTGTGCCCGGGGTGGTTCGGGCATCGGCCCGGTCCTCGGGGACGCGTTGAAACGTTGTTGAATCTGGCGGTTCGCTGCTTCCGGCACGACCGGGTCCGATCGGTGATCGGACCCGTCGCGACAAGGAAGCCCCTGCGGATTCGCATTCTGTGGCTGGGCGCAGGCAGGACAGGCCGCCGCCATGCTGGAGGCCGCACCCACCACCGAGGCGCTCCGGGTCGAGCTGCCGATCAGCTCCTCGGTGAGCACCTGGGGCGAAGAGGTCTACTTCGGCACGCCGGTCGGCGTGCCGCGTGCCGTCCGGCCCGGCGATCCGATCCGCCCGATCCGCGTCGAGCGCGCCCGGGCGGGGCCGGGCACCCGGTGGGGGCAACCCGGGGCCCGGGAACCGGCCGGCAGGCGGCGGACATCGGCCGTGTAGGTTCGACGACCGAAGACGACCGAAACCGAAAGGCTCCTCCCGGTGAACAAGCGACTGCTGGCCGTACCCGTCCTCGGCGCGCTGCTCGCGTTCGGCGCCGTCGGCTGCGGCGGCGACGACAACGGCAAGCAGCTGGAGTCCTGGGCGTCGAACGTCTGCGGCTCGGCCAAGGACCCGATCGTCCAGGCGCAGGCCGCGCTCGCCGACACCGCCCAGGTGAAGACCGGCGAGACCCCGACCGAGCTGCAGAAGCGGCTCTCGACGGACATCGGGCGGCTGGCCAAGACCAACCAGGACATCGCGGCGGCCATCACCGCGGCCGGGGTGCCCAAGGTGAAGGACGGCGAGAACCTGCAGAAGGACGCCGTCGCCGAGTTGACCAAGGCGGCCGACGGCTATCAGGACATCCAGAAGAAGCTGGACGCCGTGACCAACACCGACCAGTCGAAGTTCGCGGACGGCCTGCGCAGCATCTCGGACCAGATCCAGCAGTTGGCCTCGCTGTCCACGCAGGCGCAGGGCAAGCTGCAGCGCGGCGACCTCGGCGCGGCCATGGCCAAGCAGGACGGCTGCAAGCCCGCCTCCGCGGCCCCGGGTGGCGCGTCCGCCACCCCGAGCGCCGGGGCGCCCGGTGGGACGCCCGCGCCCGGCGCGACGGACGGCGCGAGCCCGTCGACCACCCCCTCCGCGGGCACCGACACCACCCCGGCTAGCCCGCCCGCCGCCCCGCCGACCACCCCGACCACCCCCGTGCCCAGCGCGAGCTGAGCCCGGGGCCGTCGGGCCAGCCGCCCCGGCGCCGGTCCGGAGGGTGCCCGACCCTGCCCCCGACCCGCCCCCGAAGACGGCCCCCGACCCGCCCCGGACCCGGCGGCCGCCCGGTCCGGGGCGGGGGACAATGGCGGGGTGATCAGTAGCCCCGTTCTCGACCAGACCCGCCTCGCCAAGTTGCGTGAGGCGCTGCTCGCCGCCTCGTTCACCGCCGATGGCTGCCTCGACCTGCTCGGGCCCACCGGCTATGCGGCGTTGGCCCGTAGCGAGGCCGTGCCGGCGCTGCGGGCGACCAGGGGCGGCAGCCCGCTGGAGACGCTGGTCCGGCTGTTCCTGCTCCAGCAGCCGGTGCCGTACCGGGTGGCCGCGGCCGCGCTGCCGGTCGAGGACTGCCTGGCCGACGGCTGGCTGCGCTCCGACGGTGAGCTGGTGCGGGCGACGGTGGACGTCCGACCGTATGCCAACGAGGTGGCCGGGATGGACAGTTCGGACGCCTGGGTGGTGTCCGACCTGGGCTGCGCGGTGGGTGGCGCGGGTGGTATCGGATCCGGCGAGACCGCGCACGGGGTGGCCCGCAAGGACCTGGTGCTCGGGGTCGGCGGCGCGTCGACGACGCTGGCCAACATCACCGTGCGCCGTCCGGTCCGGTCCGCGCTGGACCTCGGTTCGGGTTCCGGTGTGCAGGCGCTGCACGCGGCCCGGCACGCCGGGCAGGTGACCACCACCGACCTGAACCCCCGCGCGCTGCGCTTCTCCGAGCTGACCCTGGCGCTGTCCGGTTTCGAGCGGCGGGAGGCACTCACCGGCAGCCTCTTCGAGCCGGTCGGGGAGCGCCGGTTCGACCTGATCGTCTCCAACCCTCCGTTCGTGATCTCGCCGACCGGCCGGTTCACCTACCGCGACGGCGGCATGGCCGGCGACGACCTGTGTCGCAGCCTGGTCCGCTCGGCCGCCGACCACCTGGAGCCGGGCGGCTACTGCCAGTTGCTCGCCAACTGGCAGCACGTCAAGGGCGAGGACTGGCACGAGCGGCTGGCCGGCTGGGTGGCGGGCACCGGGCTGGACGCCTGGATCGTCCAGCGGGAGGTCCAGGACGTCGCCCAGTACGCCGAGTTGTGGCTGCGGGACGGCGGCGATCACCGCGGTCCGGGCGGCGACTACCAGGCCCGGTACGGCGAGTGGCTGGACGCCTTCGAGGCGGGCCGGGTCGAGGGCATCGGCATGGGCTGGATCACCCTGCGGGCGAGCGGCGCGGAGCGCCCGACCGTCCGGGTGGAGGAGTGGCCGCACCCGGTGGAGCAGCCGCTGGGCCCGCACATCGAGGAGTGGTTCGACCGGCAGGACTTCCTGCGTTCGCACGACGACGCGGGCCTGCTCGCGACCCGTTACGTGCTGGCCGACGAGGTGGTTCAGGAGCAGGTCGGCGAGCCGGGCGCGGAGGACCCGGAGCACGTGATCCTGCGTCACAACCGGGGCATGCGGCGGGCCACCAAGGTGGACACGGTGGGTGCCGGTTTCGTCGGGGTCTGTGACGGTTCGCTGTCGGCGGGCGAGATCGTGGACGCCATCGCGCAGTTGCTCGGCGAGGACCGGGTGGTGCTGCGGGACCGGGTGCCCGAGTCGCTGCGGCTGCTGACCGAGCAGGGGTTCATCTGCCCGGCAGGCTGACCCGGTTCACCTGGCGCGGCGCGCCTGCACCGCGGCGCACCCGGCGCACCCGGCGCGGCGTCCTCGGGGTGATGCACCCGGGCGCGGCGCCCTCGGTGCGGCGCCCCTGGCGGGGGCGGTCGGCGCCGGTTCACCTTCCCGTACTCCCCGGTTCGTCCGGCGGTCTCCGGTCGGCCGCCGCGCGTTGGCCCCCTGCTGTGAGGCTCTGTCCACAGGCTGTGGACAGAGCTGGGGAGCCGGGGGCCAGGGGTGGACACGACGACGGCGACGGTGGGCGGGCTGGTGCTCGCCCTCTTCGGTGGCGTGCTGCTGCTCTGGTGCGCCGCCGAGGTGCGCCTGCGCCACCGGATGCGCCGCTCGGGGGCGTCGGCGGTGGCCACGGTCGTGGCCGAGGACGAGGCGCACGGCCAGCTCGACAGCGCCCCGCTGCTCTCCTTCTCCGTCCTGCCCCCGGCCGAAGGGGCCGGAGCGGGCCGGATCGCCGAGCTGGTGCTCACCCGTCCGCGCGGACACACTCCGCTGCGCCGTCCGGACCGCTTCACCCCGGGCGCCCCGGTGCGGATCTGCTACGACCCGCGCCGCCCGAGCCGGGTGGTGCTGGCGGCCGGGGAGGTTCGCCGGGCCGCCGTCGCCGACCTGCTGTGGAGCGTGCTCGGCATGGGTTGTCTGGCGGCGGGTGCCGGGCTGCTCGTGGCGGTCAACGGCTGAATCCGGGGCGTACGCCCGACCCCGGTCGGGCTCGCCGGGAACCGGTGGCCGGCGCTCTGCGGAGGCCCCGCTGCGGCCCTCCGTGGGGCCGTCGATATTCCGTTGACAGATTTTGAAATCCGTCATTCCATCCTCCGGAACCCGCCGAACCCCCCCTCCACGGGGCGCGAACCTCCGTCATCGGGTTACCGTTCGAGTGGCGTCGGTGAGCCCGGCAAAGTGAAAACGCGGGATCCTTCCGTTTGACAAGAGTGGCCGGGGTACGGTCACACTCCGCTGGTGGGGTCGTCGTACAGCGGCAGCCCCGGGGCGGTGGAGGGGTCGGGCGGAGCGCAGCCCGTGCTGCCTGCGCCGACCAGCCCAGATAAGGACCGGGAGAGAAGAGCGAAGGTGTCCCCGAGCAGCGAGACCGCGCACGGACAGCGACTCGTCATTGTCGAGTCGCCGGCCAAGGCGAAGACGATCAAGGGCTACCTGGGCCCCGGCTACATCGTCGAGGCGAGCGTCGGGCACATCCGCGACCTCCCCAGTACCGCGGCGGAGGTCCCGGACAAGTACACCGGCGAGGTGCGCCGCCTCGGGGTGGACGTCGACCACGACTTCGCCCCCATCTACGTGGTCAACGCGGACAAGAAGTCCCAGGTCAGCAAGTTGAAGTCGCTGCTCGCGGAGTCCGACGAGCTCTTCCTCGCCACCGATGAGGACCGCGAGGGCGAGGCCATCGCGTGGCACCTCCAGCAGGTGCTCAAGCCCAAGGTGCCGGTGCACCGGATGGTCTTCCACGAGATCACCAAGACGGCGATCCAGGAGGCGGTGGCCAACCCGCGCGAGCTCAACCAGCGCCTGGTCGACGCCCAGGAGACCCGCCGCATCCTCGACCGCCTCTACGGCTTCGAGGTCTCGCCGGTGCTGTGGAAGAAGGTCATGCCGAAGCTCTCGGCGGGCCGGGTGCAGTCCGTCGCGACCCGGCTGGTGGTCGAGCGCGAGCGCGAGCGGATCGCCTTCCGCACCGCCTCGTACTGGGACCTGGTCGGCACCTTCGGCACCGGCCGCACCCCGGCCGACGCGGCCAACCCGGAGACCCTCGGCGCCCGCCTGTCCTCGGTGGACGGCAAGCGGATCGCCACCGGCCGCGACTTCGGCTCGGACGGCCGACTGAAGGCCGGCAGCGCCAACACCCTGCACCTGGACGAGCAGGCCGCCCGGCAGCTGGCCGCCGCCCTGGAGCAGACCGCGTTCAGCGTCCGCAGCGTCGAGTCCAAGCCCTACCGCCGCTCGCCGTACGCGCCGTTCCGCACCACCACGCTCCAGCAGGAGGCCAGCCGCAAGCTGGGCTTCGGCGCCAAGCGGACCATGCAGGTGGCCCAGAAGCTGTACGAGAACGGCTTCATCACCTATATGCGCACCGACTCCACCACGCTGTCGGAGACCGCGATCTCCGCCGCCCGCGCGCAGGTCACCCAGCTGTACGGGGCCGACTACCTGCCGGACGCCCCGCGCACCTACGCCAGCAAGGTCAAGAACGCGCAGGAGGCGCACGAGGCCGTCCGCCCCTCCGGCGACCGCTTCCGCACCCCCGCCGAGACCGGCCTGACCGGTGACGACTTCCGGCTCTACGAGCTGATCTGGATGCGCACCGTCGCCTCCCAGATGAAGGACGCGGTCGGCCAGTCGGTGACCGTCAAGGTCGGCGGCGCGTCCGCGGACGGCCGTGACGTCGAGTTCTCCGCCTCCGGCAAGATCATCACCTTCCACGGCTTCCTCAAGGCCTACGTCGAGGGTGCGGACGACCCGAACGCCGAGCTGGACGACCGCGAGCGCCGGCTGCCGCAGGTCGTCGAGGGCGACCCGCTGGCCGCCGAGCAGCTCACCCCCGAGGGCCACGCCACCAAGCCGCCGGCCCGCTACACCGAGGCCTCGCTGGTCAAGGAGCTGGAGGACCGGGAGATCGGTCGCCCCTCCACCTACGCGTCGATCATCGACACGATCATCCAGCGCCGGTACGTGTTCAAGAAGGGGACGGCGCTCGTCCCGTCCTTCCTCTCCTTCGCCGTGGTCAACCTCCTGGAGAAGCACTTCGGCCGGCTGGTCGACTACGACTTCACCGCCAAGATGGAGGACGACCTCGACCGGATCGCGGCCGGCGAGGCCAAGTCCGTGCCGTGGCTGAAGCGCTTCTACTTCGGCGAGGGCGACGGCCACGCGACCGGCGGCGCCGCCGAGGCCGGCAACGGCGACGGCGACCACCTGGGCGGCCTGAAGGAACTGGTCACCGACCTCGGCGCGATCGACGCCCGGGAGATCAGCTCGTTCCGGATCAGCGACGACATCACCCTGCGGGTCGGCCGCTACGGCCCGTACGTCGAGCGCGCCTCCGACGTCGAGGGCGAGCCCGGCCAGCGCGCCGACATCCCCGACGAGCTGCCGCCGGACGAGCTCACCGTCGAGCTGGCCGAGGAACTGCTGGCCAAGCCCAGCGGCGACTTCGAGCTCGGCCCGGACCCGGTCAGCGGCAACATGCTGGTCGCCAAGGACGGCCGCTACGGCCCCTACGTGACCGAGATCCTGCCCGAGGGCACGCCCAAGACCGGCAAGAACGCGGTCAAGCCGCGCACCGCCTCGCTGCTGAAGACGATGTCGCTGGACGCCGTCACCCTGGAGGACGCGCTGCGGCTGCTCTCGCTGCCGCGCGTGGTCGGCGCCGACGCCGAGGGCGTGGAGATCACCGCGCAGAACGGCCGCTACGGCCCGTACCTCAAGCGCGGCACCGACTCCCGCTCGCTCACCGACGAGGAGCAGATGTTCACGGTCACCCTGGAGGAGGCCCTGGCCATCTACGCCCAGCCCAAGCAGCGCGGCCGGGCCGCCGCCGCCCCGCCGCTCAAGGAGCTGGGCACCGACCCGGTCAGCGAGCGTCCCGTCGTGGTCAAGGACGGCCGCTTCGGGCCGTACGTGACCGACGGCGAGACCAACGCCACGCTCCGCAAGGACGACGAGGTCGAGACCATCACGCCGGAGCGCGGCTACGAGCTGCTCGCCGAGAAGCGGGCGCGCGGGCCGGTGAAGAAGACGGCGAAGAAGGCCCCGGCGAAGAAGGCCCCGGCCAAGAAGGCGACGGCGACCAAGACCGCGGCCACCAAGACCGCGGCCGCGAAGAAGACCGCCGCCAAGAAGACCGCGACGAAGGCGACCGCGACGAAGGCGACCGCGGCGAAGAAGACGGCGGCCAAGAAGACCGCCGTCGGGAAGGCCGCGGCCACCGACGAGGGCTGATCTCCTCCGGATCCTCCGGCAGGGGGCTCCGTCGGTGCCGCTGCCAGCGCCTTCGCCGGCGCCTCCGCCAGAGTCCCGCCAGTGCTTACGGGCCCGCGACCCCACCCCGGGGACGCGGGCCCGAGGCCGGTCGGACGGTGTGCGCGGAACGTCACAACCCGGTGATGAGCGGGATCCGGAACCCCGTTCATCTCATTCCGGTCAACCCCAGCCCGCTACGCTGACCGTATGACGAGCGAGGAGCAGCCCACCCCCAGCGCCGCCCCGGCCGCCCGCGACGCCACGTCCGGGCTGCCCGAGGTCGCGCCAGCCGGGACCCCGGTCGACCGGGCTCGCGCGCTGCTGCGGACGCGCCCCTACCGGCGCCTGTGGACCACCCAGCTGATCGGCGGCACCGCCGACCGGCTCGGCCTGCTGGTGCTGCTCGCGCTCACCGTGATCGCCGTCGCCCTCGGCGGCCAGTTCGGCGCCTTGCCGCGCAGCCTCGCCTTCGCCGTCACGGCGGTCCTCGCCGTCCGGCTGGCGGCCACCGGGCTGGTCGGCGTCGCGCTGCTCGGACCGGTGCACCGACTGGTCGCCGGCCGGCTGGACCGGCGCTGGACGCTGTTCGGCGCCGACGCGCTGTGCGCCCTGCTGATCGGCCTCGCCCCCTGGTGGACCGTCTGGCTGGGCTCCGGCCCGAAGCCCTCCGGCGCCGCCGCCTACGTCCTGCTCGCCACCGTGTTCGTCACCGGTGCCGCCGAGCGGGTCCGGGGGATCGCCAAGGACGCCGCCGTCCCCGGCCTGCTGCCGCCCGCCGATCCGTACGCCCCCGCGGCCGAGCAGCGGCCCGCCGCCGCCCACCTGGACACCGTCCGGAGCATCGACCGCTTCACCGGCTGGGCCACCCTGCCGCTCGCGGCCGCCGGCCTGGTCGCCCTCACCCTGCTGAACAACATCGGCGCCGCTCTCGGCTCGGACTGGCTCCGGGCCCACCAGGTCACCTTCGCCGCGCTCGGCGCGGCCGGCCTGTTCGCCGCCTCGGCCGCCCGCGACTACCTCCAGCAGCTGCCCGTCGGCCCGGTGGCCGTCGCCCCGCACTCGCCGCTGCAGGGCCTGCGCGCCCCCACCGACGCCACGCCCGGCCCCGCGCTGAGCAAGGGCCGCACCGGCAGCGCCCCGTACTTCACCTTCGCCGTCGCCGCCGGGTACGCCTCGATGGCCGGCGTCGCCGCGCTCGCGCTGCTCACCGCCGCCGAGCACCGGGCCGGGCCGATCGGCTACGGCCTGCTGGTCCTCGCCGCCACCGCGGCGCCCGCCCTCGGCTCCCGGCTCACCCGGGCCACGCTGCCCGCGCTCTCCCGCCGCCGCCTGCTCGCGCTGGCGCTGCTCACCGAGGGTGTGGCGCTGATCCTGGCCGGGCTGGTGCTGGACTTCGTCCTCGTCCTGGCCCTCATCGTGCTGGCCGGCCTCACCGCCGGGATCGTCGTCTCCGCCGGGCGCACCCTGCTCGGCCAGGAGGTCGAGGAGGCCCGGCTGCCGAAGGTCACCGAGCACCTGTACGCGGTGCTGCGGGTCGTGGTCGGCGCCGCGCTGGTCGTCGTCCCGCTGATCGCCGCGGCGTACGGGGACGTCGAGTACGGCACGGTCGAGCCCGGCTCGTTCACCTTCATCCACGGCGGTGCGGCCCTGGCCGTCGCCACCTCGGGGCTGCTCACGCTGGTCCTCGCCGCCGTCGTCCTGCTGCGGACCGACGACCGGCGCGGCACCGCGCCCTTCGGCCGGGACCTGGTCGACGCGGTGCGCGGCGCCGTCGGCCCGGCCCCGCGCCAGGGCGCCGGTACCGGCTTCTTCATCGCCCTGGAGGGCGGCGACGGCGCCGGCAAGTCCACCCAGGCCCAGGCGCTCGCCGAGTGGATCCGCGGCAAGGGGCACGAGGTCGTGCTCACCCGCGAGCCCGGCGGCAGCCCGGTCGGCCAGCGGCTGCGCGGCCTCGTCCTGGATGTCGGCAACACCGGCCTGTCGCACCGCGCCGAGGCGCTGATCTACGCCGCCGACCGGGCCGAGCACGTCGAGAACGTCATCCGGCCGGCCCTCGCCCGCGGCGCCGTGGTGATCACCGACCGGTACATGGACTCCTCCATCGCCTACCAGGGCGCCGGACGCGACCTGGCCGCCACCGAGGTCGCCCGGATCTCCCGCTGGGCGACCGGCGGGCTGCTGCCCGACCTGACCGTCGTCCTGGACGTCGACCCGACCAGGGCCCGGGAGCGCTTCACCGAGGCGCTCGACCGGCTGGAGTCCGAGCCCACCGAGTTCCACCAGCGGGTCCGGGCCGGCTTCCTCGCCCTCGCGGCCGCCGACCCGGCGCGCTACCTGGTCGTCGACGGCAGCCAGGCCCCCGGCTTCGTCACCACCGCCATCCGGCACCGGCTCGACCGCGAGCTGCCGCTCTCCGAGCAGGAGAAGGACGCCCGCGCCGAGCAGGAGCGGCTCGCCCGCGAAGAGGCCGAGCGCCGCGCCGCCGAGGAGGCCCGCAAGAAGGCCGAGGCCGAGGCCGCCGAGCGCAAGCGGCAGGAAGTGCTGGCGCAGCTGCGCGCCGAACAGGCCGAGCAGGAGCGGCTGGCCAAGGAGGAGGCCGAACGGGCCGCCGCCGAGGCCCGGCGCAAGGCCGAGGAGGAGGCCCGCCGCCGGGCGGAGGAGGAAGCCCGCCGCCGCGCCGAGGAGGAGGCCAAGCGGAAGGCCGAGGAGGACGCCCGGCTGGCCGCGGAGGCCGCCGAGCGCAAGCGCCTCGCCGACGAGGCGGCCGCCCAGGCGGAGCTGCAGCGGCAGCGGGAGCTCCAGCGCGAGGAGCAGCGCCGCCGGGCGGAGGAGGCGCTGCAGCGGGCCGAGGAGGCCCGGCTGGCGCAGGCCGCCGCGCTCGCGGCCGCGGCTGCGGCGGCGCAGACGGCGGCGGATCGGGCGGCGGCGGGATCGGCCAGCCTGGCGGGCTCGGCCGGTTCGGCCTCGGGCTCGGCTGCTGGTCAGGCTGCCGGTCCGGCCGCTGGTTCGGTTCCCGGGGACGCCGTGACCACCGAGCTGCGGGCCGTCCGGGACGTCCCGGGGGCGGGGCCCGTGGGCACTCCCGGGCCCGGCGGCACCGACGAGGCGACGCGGGAGCTGTCGCTGCGGGACAGCCAGGCGGCCGTCCGGGCGGCGGAGGCCGCCGACGCGACCGCCCAGCTGCCGGTCGTCCCGCTGACCGCCGTGGACGAGACGGCCGTGCTGCCGAAGGTCACGGAGGAGGCGGACCGGACCGCGGTGCTGCCGCGGATCGAGCCGGGGCGTCCGGCGCCGGGGCGTTCTGTGTCGGAGCGTTCTGTGTCGGAGCGTCCGGCCCCGGGCCGGGTGGAGCCGGGCCGTGCGGGGGCGGGCCGTACCGAGGACCGGGTGCCGCTGGGGCTGTGGCGCGAGGAGCCGGTGGACAGCACCCGTGAGCTGCCGGTGGTCGGCGACGAGCCGCAGCCCGCCGACGAGTCGCAGGCCACCGCCGAGCGACCCCGGCCGGAGTGGGCCGAGGAGACGCCGATGGACGACCTGCCGAGCCTCACCGACACCCTGCTCGGCTCGCGTGACGAGTGGGCGCGCTGGAATCACGGCGGCCCGGCCCCGCAGGACCCGCGTGGCGGCCAGGACCGGCCCGCCTCCGGGGGCGACCAGGGCGGGGTCGGCGAGGGCGAGGGCGGCGGCAAGGGCAAGGGCCGTCGCTGGGGCCGTCGGGGCTGAGGGGCGGCCGGGGCCGGCCTCGGGCGTGCGGCGGTACGGACGACGGTAGGACAGCGGTACGGACGAGGGGGGGCGGGGTGGGGGGGGTGTGCCCCGGCGGGGCCCCCCCTCGCCGTGGGTGGGGGGGGGCCTGCATTAGGGGGTGGGCCCGCCGGGGGGCGCCGTGGGGGTGGGTGGGGACCCGT
>NZ_JBHWIR010000003.1:27524-41179 GCF_042731835.1 Kitasatospora sp. NPDC059817
GGGTGTTGTTTCGCCCTTTTTTTTTTCCTTTGCTTTTTTTGGGGGGGGTTGTGGGGTGGGTGGTCCTCCCGCTTTCCCCTCCCCCCGTCGCCTTCGGTGGCGGGGCGCCTCCTTTCGGTGGTGGGCACTCCGGAGGGCGCCGTGGCTGTCGGAGCGGACACGTATGCTCGACGGCGGGGAAGAGGCGCCGGGAGCGCTGCCGTACTGAGCTTGGGAGCAGCAGTGGCCGTCTGGGACGACCTGGTGGGCCAGGAGCGGGTGGTCGAGCAGCTGACCGCCGCCGCCCGGTCGGCCGGGGCGACGATCGCGGCCGGCCGCGGAGCCGGCCCGCAGCCGGGCGGGAACGCCTCCCTGATGACGCACGCCTGGCTGTTCACCGGCCCGCCCGGGGCCGGGCAGGTCACCGCCGCGCGCGCGTTCGCCGCGGCCCTCCAGTGCACCAGCCCGGACCTCGCGCTCGGCGGTACGCCCGGCTGCGGGTTCTGCGACGGCTGCCACACCGTGCTGGCCGGCAGCCACGCCGACGTCAAGTACGTCCGGACCGACGGCCTGTCCATCGGCGTCGGCGACATGCGCGAGCTCGTGCTGCGCGCCTCCAGCTACCCGACCGGCGGCCGCTGGTCGGTGATCCTGGTCGACGCCGCCCACCGGCTCACCGAGGCCGCCGCGAACGCGCTGCTCAAGGGCGTGGAAGAGCCCTCCCCGCGCACCGTCTGGCTGCTCTGCGCCCCCTCCGTCCAGGACGTGCTGCCGACCATCCGCTCGCGCTGCCGCCTGCTCGTCCTGCGCACGCCCGCCGCCGAGGCCGTCGCCGACATGCTGGTCCGCCGCGACGGCGTCGACCCGGAGACGGCCCGGCTGGCCGCACTCGCCGGGCAGGGCGACGTCGAGCGCGCGCGCCGCCTCGCCGTCGACGACCAGGCCCGCACCCGCCGCGCCGAGGTGCTGCGGATCCCGCTGGAGGTCGGCGACATCGGCGGCTGCCTGGCCGCCGCCCAGCGTCTCGTCGACACCGCCAAGGCCGATGCCGAGGCGCTCGCCGAGACCCAGGACGCCAAGGAGACCGACGACCTGAAGGCCGCCTACGGCGCCGCCGAGGGCAGCAAGGCGCCGCGCGGCATGGCCGGGGCGGTCAAGGAGCTGGAGAAGCGGCAGAAGAGCCGGGCCACCCGCACCCGCCGGGAGACCCTCGGCGTCGCGCTGCTCGACCTGCTCGGCTTCTACCGGGACGTGCTCGCGCTCCAGCTCGGCTCCAGCGGCACCCTCGCCAACGAGGACCAGCGGCAGGCCCTGAACCGGGTCGCGCAGGACGGCCCGCCGGAGGGCACGCTGCGCCGGATCGAGGCGGTGCTCGCCTGCCGGCAGGCGCTGGACCGCAACGTGGACCCGCTGCTCGCCGTCGAGGCGATGACGGTGGCGCTGCGCGCGGGCTGAGCTGCGTTGCCGGGCCGCCGGGCCCTTGGGCCGCTGGGCCGCTGGGCCGTTCGGGGTGGGACCGTCGGGTCGGGTGCCCGGCGTAGGCCTCCCGGAGCCGTCCCGTTGTCCCACCTTCGAGTGAACGATCGATACGCGCCGGGCACACCCGCGTGCGACCGTCCGCCCGTTGTGCACGCTGGGGGCCGACTGTGCCCCGGTGCCGGGGCCGTCGCCCCCGTACGGCACCGGGTCCCGTCCGGCGCCGGCCCTCCTCCCGAGGCGGTGCGTCCCATGGTTCGTTCGCTCCTCGTCATCCCCCTGCTGATGGCCGCGTTGGGCGGGATCTGGCTGGCCCGCGGCGCGCTCCAGCGCTGGCGCGACCTGCGCGCCGCCGCGACCTACGAACTGGCCGGTGAACGCTGGCCGATGCTGGTGCGGGCGGCCGGAGCGATGATCTGCGGGGTCTGCGTCACCGCGTTGACGCTGCTCACGGCGCTCGGGGCGTTCGGCGGCCTGACCCCCCGCGGCCAGGAATCGGACCGGGCCGAGTCGATGGTCGGCGCGGCGGGTGCGGGCCCGGGCGGGGGACCGGCGGTCCGGCAGCAGCCGGCGCCGCCCGTCGTGGCGGAGCCGGCCGCGGCCTCCGGCGCCCCGTCGGCCGCCGTGAGCCACTTCGACGGCGTCGGCCAGCCGGGCGGCGGCGAACTGCTGCAGTCCGCCGTGCCCGGCCCGGACGGGCAGCCGCGCACCGTCCGGGTCTGGCTGCCGCCGCAGTACGCCAAGGAGCCGAACGCGCGCTTCCCGGTCGTCGTGATGCAGGCGGCCACCCCGCGCAAGACCGCCGACGCCGAGGTCCCGGACGTCTTCGAGGGCCTCACCGCGGCCCTGCAGACCGGCCGCGCCCGCCCCTTCATCCTGGTCGCCCCCGAGGCGCCGAACGGCACCGCGCACCCCTGCGACCTGGTCGCCGCCGCGCCGGCCGCCGTCGCCGACGACGAGACGCTGCGCGCCGCCATCGCCGCCTCGTTCCGCATCCTGGCGCCCGGCCCGGCCTCCTGGGGCACCCTCGGTGTCGAGGGCGGTGCTCCGTGCGCGGCCGCCGCCGGGCTGTCCCGCCCCGATCTGTACGGCGCCGCCGCCGCGGTGTCCGGCCGCTACGACGCCGCCGCGCTCACCCAGGCCGGCGCCGAGGCCCCGGCCGGCAGCGCGGCGAAGCTCCTGCTGGCCGCCGCCAAGGCCGACACGGCCGGGCTGGACACGGCCCGCAAGCTCCAGGCCGCGCTCCAGGCCGGGGCCGGACCGGCGGCCAAGGCCGAAGTGAAGATCTCCGACAACGTGCAGGACTACACCCCCGACCGGGAGCGGATGCGGCTCGTCCGGCAGGCGGCGCAGTACCTGGCCGACGCGCTGGCCAAGGCGTCCTGACCCGGTGTGGACGGGGCGTCGCCGCCCGGTGCCCGTGGCGGGTGCCGGGCGGCGCGCTGTGGTGCAATGCGAGGCGGGTCGCCGGGCGACGACCCTGGGTGACGATCGAGAGGGCTCGGATGATCGCGAGGGGTCGGATGAGGGCCACCGGGCGGGTACTGGCCGCGGCGCTCGCCGTCGGGCTGCTGGCGGGCGGGTGCGGTGCGGGTTCGTCGGGTTCGTCGAGCTCGTCGGGTTCAGACGGCTCAGCGGGCTCAGCGGGTTCGTCCGGGGCGGGGGGCGCCGGGTCGTCCACCCCGGCCCCGCCCGGGGTCACGCCGCTGGAGCCGCTGCCCGCCGCCGTCCCGGCCGGGCTGGCCCCGTACTACGCGCAACGGCTCGACTGGCAGTCGTGCGACGGCGGGTTCGAGTGCACAGCCTTCCGGGTGCCGCTGGACTACGACCGCCCCGGCGACGGCGACCTCACCCTGGTGGCGGCCCGCGCCACCGCCGTCCCAGCGGGCTCGGGTTCGGGTTCGGGTTCCGCGGAGGGGGCCGGGGGCGGCCGGCTCGGCTCGCTGCTGCTCAACCCCGGCGGGCCCGGCGGCTCGGCGGTCGAGTACCTGGAGGCCGCCGCCCGGACGTACGACAGCGGCGTGCGCGCCCGGTACGACCTGGTCGGCCTCGACCCGCGCGGAGTCGGCCGCAGCAACCCGGTCACCTGCCTGAGCGGCGACCGGATGGACGCCTACACCGCCGTCGACCTCACCCCCGGCGACCAGCACGGAATCGACGCGCTGATCGCCGCCGACAAGGAGTTCGCCGAGGGCTGCCGGCAGCGCGCCGGGGCGGCGCTCGGCCACCTCGGCACCGTCGAGGCCGCCCGCGACATGGACGTGCTGCGCGCCCTGCTCGGCGACGAGCGGCTGAACTACGTCGGCAAGTCCTACGGCACCTTCCTCGGCGCCACCTACGCCGGGCTCTTCCCCGGCCGGGTCGGGCGGCTGGTGCTGGACGGCGCGGTGGACCCGTCGCTCGACTCGGTCACCGGCAACCGCACCCAGGCCGGCGGCTTCGAGACCGCCTGGGCCGCCTTCGCCAAGGACTGCGCCAAGCACGAGGACTGCCCGCTCGGCCGCACCGAACAGCAGATCGGCGATCAGCTCACCGCCCTGCTCGCCACCGTCCAGGCCCACCCGCTGCCCAGCACCGACCACGGCCGCCGACTCACCGCGGCCCAGGCGACCACCGGCGTCATCCAGGCCATGTACGCCGACTTCCTCTGGCCCAAGCTGCGCACCGCGCTCACCGACGCCAAGGCCGGCGACGGCACCAGCCTGCTGAGGCTCTCCGACTCCTACTACGGGCGCGAGACGGACGGCTCGTACCCCAACCTGATGTTCGCCAACACGGCGGTGAACTGCCTCGACCTGCCCGCCCCGTTCGCCGGGCCGGAGGACGTCCAGCGGGCCGTGCCGGACTTCGAACAGGCCTCGCCGCACTTCGGCCGCGACATGGCGTGGATGGCGCTGGCCTGCACCTACTGGCCGGTCCGGGCCACCGGCACGGCGCACACCATCCGGGCCGCCGGCGCCGCCCCCATCGTCGTCGTCGGCACCACCCGCGACCCGGCCACCCCGTACGCGTGGGCCCAGGCGCTGGCCGGGCAACTGGAGTCCGGACGCCTGCTCACCTACGACGGGGACGGCCACACCGCGTACGGGCACCACGACGCCTGCGTGGACGGCGTGGTCAACCGCTACCTGCTGGCGGGCGAGGCACCGGAGCCGGGCAAGCGCTGCGCCCGGTAGGCGGGATGGTTTCCGCTTCAACCGACCGCCGGTGCGACGTTACGATGAGCGCCCCCCGCCCTCATCCCCTCCCCGGAGCGCACCGTGCTCGGAGTCAACGACCTGGCGACGTACGTCCTCGGCGCCCTCGTCATCGTCCTACTGCCCGGCCCCAACTCCCTGTACGTGCTGTCCGTCGCCGCCCGCAAGGGCATCCGGACCGGCTACCAGGCCGCCGCCGGCGTCTTCGTCGGCGACCTCACCCTGATCAGCCTCACCTCGCTGGGCGCCGCCTCCCTCCTCAAGGCCAACCCGGCCGTCTTCGCCGTGGTCAAGCTCGGCGGCGCCGCCTACCTGCTCTGGATCGGCTACGGCATGCTCCGCGCCGCCCGCCAGCTCTGGCGCGAACGCCGGACCGCCGACAACCCCGACAACCCCGCCGCCACCGCCGAACCGGCCGCCGAACCCGTCGAGCGCCCGTTCCGCCGCGCCCTGGTGATCAGCCTGCTGAACCCGAAGGCGATCCTCTTCCTGCTCTCCTTCTTCACCCAGTTCGTCGACCCGGCCTACGGTCAGCCGGCCCTCTCCTTCGGCCTGCTCGGCGGCATCCTCCAGACCTTCAGCGTGCTCTACCTCTCCCTGCTGATCTTCGCCGGCACCACCCTCGCCGCCACCTTCCGCCGCCGCAGGCGCCTCTCCGCCACCCTCACCAGCGGCGTCGCCGTCCTCTTCGCCGGCTTCGCCGCCAAACTCGCCGTCTCCTCCGCCTGACCCCCACCCCCGCCAACCGGGTGTGGATCACCCGCGAAACCTGTGTAGACTGGCCCGCGTTGCCACCACGCGTGACAACGGTGCCGCCTTAGCTCAGCTGGCCAGAGCAACGCACTCGTAATGCGTAGGTCGCGGGTTCGAATCCCGCAGGCGGCTCTGTAGAAGCCCCAGGACTCACTCGCCGTGACCTGGGGCTTTTGCGTGCGTGGGGTGGGGGTCAGGGGGTGGGCCAGTCGGCCCAGGCGGCGGAGGTCATGGTGACCAGGACGGTGCGGTCGCCCGTGTAGGGGGCTCGGCCGTGGCTGGCGAGGATGTTGTCGACGACCATGACGTCGCCCTGTGTCCAGTCGGGGGCGAGGGTGGTGCGGTCGAAGGCGGCGTGGATCTCGGCCAGGGTGTCGGCGTCGATGGGGCTGCCGTCGCCGAAGTAGGCGTTGCGCGGCAGGTTCTGTTCGGGGAAGACGGCGAGGAGCGCCTCGGTGGTCCTCGCGGGCAGCGAGCCGATGTGGAAGAGGTGGGCCTGGTTGAACCAGACGGTCTCGCCGGTCACCGGGTGCCGGGTGAGCGCCGGGCGG
Organism: Kitasatospora sp. NPDC059817; assembly: GCF_042731835.1. Taxonomy (NCBI): domain Bacteria; kingdom Bacillati; phylum Actinomycetota; class Actinomycetes; order Kitasatosporales; family Streptomycetaceae; genus Kitasatospora; species Kitasatospora sp. NPDC059817. The sequence continues at coordinate 33,481 of NZ_JBHWIR010000003.1, forward strand.
ACCTGGCTGGTGCGCAGCAGGTCACCCTCCCACTCCCAGGCGATGCCGTTGTCGCGGCAGTAGGCCTCGATGTGCCTGCGGTCCTCGGTCTGGAAGGCCTCCTGCCAGGAGAGGCCGATGCCGTCGTGGTAGGCACGGGTGTAGCGCACGCCGAGGGCGGAGAACTTCTCGACCAGCTCGGCCGGGAGTCCGGTGAGGACGGTGCGGCTGTCCGCGACCGGGGTCTGGCCGCCGGTGCTCGGGGTGCGGGTGGCGAGGAAGAAGAGGTGGTCCGGCCAGCGCGAGGAGTAGGAGCTCTCGTTGTGCTGGGGGATGCGCTGGTCGGCCGGGTACTCGGTGGAGGTGTAGACGCTGCCGGCGACCCGCGAGCGCGGGGTGGAGCGCTCGGTGTACTCCAGGGCGCCGCCGCCGAGGACGGCGGCCACCCCGGCCAGCTCGTCGGTGGAGGCGACTGCGGCGCCGACGAGCCTCAGCGAGCCGTGGCGCAGGGTCAGTCGGCGTAGTTCGGGGCGGTGGGCGAGCAGCCACTCGCCGCGCTCCGCCCGGTCGGGAACGGTGGCGACGGGCTGCACCGTCCCGCTCTCTTCGAGGAAGGACACTTCAAGGTCCGTACGCGATCTCGTCACGGCGGCTTCACCTCGTCTGTGCGGTGGTGGCGGGGATCGGGAACGCCATCATCTTCGCGGCGTGGCCGCCGCCGGGGACAGGCGATTAAGAGAGGCCCGAAAACGTCTGGCGAACGCGGGGCCGGGGCCGCGCCGGGGCCGGGGCCCCGGCGGTGGGCCGAGGGCTACCGGCCGGCCAGGACGGACCTGCCGTGGGGCGCGTTCCGGTGCGGCGCCGTGCCCGGGGGGTGGGCCAGGAGGCGGGTGCCGCCGTTCAGCAGGGAACGGCCCAGGGGCGTCACGGTGTGCAGGACGAGGTTGCGGGTGCGACGGGTGGCGATCAGGCCGGCCGCCCGCAGGACCGAGGTGTGCTGGCTGACGGCGGCGTTGGACACGCCGACGCGGTCGGCGAGTTCGCCGTTGGTGCTGCCGTTGAGCAGGGCCTCCAGCAGGGCGGCCCGGGTCTTGCCGACGAGGCTGGCGAGGGCCTCGCCCTGGGCGGAGTCGAGCGGCCGCTCGGCCTCGCGGGTGCCGAGCACGGCGTCCCCGCGGGAGTCCGGGCGGATCGGGAAGACCAGGGCCGGGGCCGGTTCGGCCTTGACCACGGTGGCGTGCGGCGGGACCACGGCGGGCGCGGTCAGGAACAGCGACGGCGTGATGAGCAGGCCGCGGCCGCTGAGCTCGATGGTCTGGTCCCGGTCGTCCTCGACCTCCAGAACCGGTGCCCGCCAGTGGACGCGCGGGTGCAGGGCCTGGAGCAGCGTCTCCACCCCGGAGGCGCTCATGATCTGCCGGTAGGCGTCGGTGTCGCGGACCAGCCGGGCGTGGATGGCCTGCCAGTACGGGAGGACGGCGATCGTGCCGAACTCCTGGACCAGGCCGTCCGGTCCGGAGGAGAGGTCCTCACCGGCGGTTCGTGTCGGAAGTCGCGGTAACGGGTCGGACGGATCGTCCACCTGCGGCGGCGGAGCGCCGAGCAGATCCCAGATGGTCCGTCCGGAAAGGTCGAAGCGGTGTATCAGGCGTTGGAGCTCTTCTCGGCTCCGTACGCTGTTGGTGACTGTCTGATGCCATCTTCGGAAGTAACCACCCGAGTTCTTCGACCAGTTGTCCAAGGCGAACGCCGCCTCGGCCTCGGCTGTCGGTGGTCCGGCGACCCGGACGCGGACGAGATCCTCCATGGAAAAGACGATGCGGCTCACGAACGTGTTTTCCCTTCCCCCGAAGAGAACTTGGCCACGCGGACGTTCGGCCGAAGCTCCCCCTATTCGACTGGGGGCAATCATCGCCGTTCGCCGGCGCGCCGGGGTATCCCCCGTTCGGGAGATCCGCAGGGGCGGGCCGAGGAGTCGCACACGGTGACAGGAAGGGTGGGGGCGGTGGAGGTGCGGCGAACAGGGGGTGTTCCACCCGGGTTTCGTCCCTATTCCCCACCCCGCTGCATGGTGCCGCCCTCCCAGGCCCAGGCGGCGATCTCGACCCGGTTGCGCACCTTCAACTTCGTCTGGACACTGGCCAGATGGGATTTGACGGTGGAGAGGGAGATGGCCAGCGTCTCGCCGATCTCCTGGTTGGTGCGGCCGCGGGCGACCAGCCGTGCCACGTCGAGTTCCCGGTCGGTCAGGACGGTCGGGGAGAGCGTCGTCGCGGCGGCCTGGGCCGCTCCGGGCCCGGCGGCGGAGAGCCGCTTGAGCAGCCGCACGGTGACGGCGGGGGAGACCATCGCGTCGCCGGCGGCGACCGCGCGGACCGCCTCGATCAGCAGGGTCGATCCGCTGTCCTTGAGCAGGAAGCCCTGGGCACCGCCGCGCAGCGCGCCGTAGACGTACTCGTCCAGGTCGAAGGTGGTGACCACGACCACCCGCAGCGGGTCGCTCACCCCGGGGCCGGCCAGCAGCCGGGTGACCTGCAGGCCGTTCAACCGGGGCATGCTGATGTCGACCAGGCAGACGTCGGGCCTCAGCCGGCGGGCGAGTTCGACGCAGGTGGCGCCGTCGGCGGCCTCGCCGAGCACCTCGATGTCGGGCTGGCTGTCGAGGATCAGCCGGAAGCCGGTGCGGACCATGTCCTGGTCGTCCGCGATGAGCACCTTGATGGTCATGCCGGCATCCTCCGAGTGCTGGGGTCCGTGTTCCTCACGGGGAGCAGGGCCGTCAGTTCCCATCCTCCCGTATCGTCCGGGCGCTCGGTGAGCGTTCCTCCGACCGCCCGGACGCGCTCCTGGAGCCCGAGGAGGCCGAGGTCCTGCTGTCCGAGGTGGGGGACACGCAGACCCTTGCGGGGCGTTCCCCCACGTGGCGGTCCGTTGCGTACGGTGGCCTCCAGGGTGGACGGGCCGAGGCCTATCCGTACGGTGACCCCGGTGGCGTCCGGGGCGTGCCGGCGCACGTTGCTCAGGCCCTCGGTGATCACCCGGTGCGCGGTGGTGACGATCTCGGGCGCGAGCCGGGCGGTGAGCGCGGCCTCGTCCAGCTGCAGGTCCACCGGAGTGCCGCCCCGGCGGAAGGACTCCACCATGACGGGTATGTGCGCGATGCCCTGCCCCGAGAGCGGCGAGGCGGCGGCCAGGTCGGTTCCCTCGCGCAGCATGGCGACCAACTGCCGCATCGATTCCAGGGATTCGCTGCCGGCCTGCTCGATGTCGTCGAAGATCGGGACGACTTCCTGCGGCGCGGTCTGCCAGATCGCCCGGCCGGCTTGAGCCAGCACGATGATGCCGGTGACGTGGTGGGCGACGAAGTCGTTGAGGTCGTTGGCGAGGTCGATCAGTTCGTCGCGGCGAACCTGTTCCACGGCCTGGAGCCGGCGGGTGTCAGCCGCGCGCAGGTAGCAGCCGAGGGCGATCGCGGCGCCGGCGACGATGGCCAGCAGCATGACGGTCAGCACTGTCCCGGAGGCGCTGCGGGAGACCCGTGCGGCCAGCCCCAGTAGGGCGGTCACCAGGGCGGTGCAGGTGCCGAGGACGGCGGCGCGGGCGCGGATGTGCCGGGCGGTGGTGATCAGCAGGAGGCTCAGCGCGAGCAGCTCCATCAGCCCGGGGGAGTCCTGCTCGGTGCCGCGGACGAAGCCCACGGCGGACCAGATCAGCGACCAGAGCGCGGCCGCCCCGGCGCGCAGCTCGGGCCGGCCGCGCGGGCCGAACAGCACCAGGGCGGCCGGGACCAGCCCGGCGAGCGGCAGCAGCGGTCCGGCGGTGTCCAGACTCATGGCAAGGTCCAGCAGCCACAGCACGCCGAACCCGACCGCCAGGGCGGCCCGGGCGGCGCGCGGCAGGGTGGACACCGGCGTCGCAGGGGACGCCTCGTCCGGGGCCGGGTGGGCGAGGAGGTCTCGGAGGCTGGGGAGCCGCACGGGCCGGCCTTTCGGGTCGGTGGAGTCGGACGGTCGATCAGGGAACGGGAGGCCGGGCGGTCGCGGGGGAGCGGGGCGGGTGGGGCGGGTCGGGCGGTCGGTGCCGTCGGCTGGACGGGGATGGCCGAGCGGCGCCCGGACGGGGGTGCCGGGCGCCGCTCGGGGCCTGGCGCCGGGGGCCGGGGCCTGTCTCGGAGGGCGGTGGTTCAGCGGTTGGCGCGCCGTACGGAGTCCACACCGAGGGCCAGGGCGGCCAGTAGCACCGCGGCGGCGGCCACCGCGGCCGTGCCCGGGCCCTTGCCCTCCGCCACGCCGAGGAAGTCGACCTCGGGGATGCGGTTGAACATCGCGTACCAGAGCAGCGGGTAGAGCGCCTGGAACAGCCGGGGACCGCGGCTGACGATCCCGCAGAGCATCGCCAGGGCGGGTACCACCAGAGCGCCGACCAGGGCGGCGACCGCCGCGCCGGTGTCGCCGGAGGCGATCAGCCGGACGATCGGCACCGCGGTGACGGCCAGCGCCACGGCGATCCCGGCGAGCAGTCCTGCCAGCAGCCGGCGGCCCGCGGCCGGGCAGGCGGCGAGCAGGTCGTCGATGCTCCCGGCGCCGGCGTGGTTGCCCATCCGGGACCAGATGAGCACCGGCCAGAGCACGGTGAGCGGCAGCACCGGGTGGAGGACGTTCCCGCTCGGGACGAACGCGGTGAGCACGGCCAGGGCCAGCGTGCCCAGCCACCACCAGCGCATGCCCTGGAGCAGGATGCGCACCTCGCCGACCAGTGTGGGCAGGAAGGACGAGCCCGTCCGGGGCGGCGTCAACAGGGACGGGTCGAGGCCGAAGGAGGTGCCCACGCCGGCGGCCGGCTCCTCGGCGTGGTCCGCGTGCTCGGCACCGGTCCGGTCGGCCGCGCCCTTGGCGCCCGGGACCAGCGCGCCGACCGCGCCGATGGCGGCGGACGGGTCGAAGCGGCGGAACCAGAGCACCGACAGCAGCGCGGCCACCAGCGAACCGGCCACCAGCAGCGCGGCGTTGGCCAGCAGACCGCCGCCCAGGTTGCCGAGACCGAGGCCCTGCCAGTCGAAGGTGACCGGGGTCTTGTCGTCGGAGGTGAGGCCGACGCCGAAGCGCACCGCCTCGGCCGGGTGCCCGGCCGCCGAGATCGCCTGGCGCATCGACTCGCTGATCCGTTCCATGCTCAGCAGGTCGTACGCGCCGGAGGCCTGGGAGGCCATGATGCCGACCAGCCAGACCACGAACCAGATCAGCGCGCCGATGCCGCCGCGCAGGCCCGGCAGGGTGTCGAAGAGCACCGCGCAGGCGGCGACGAGGGCCAGCAGCGGGAGCGTGATCAGGACGAAGGGCAGCAGCAGGCGCACGACGTCGACGTGGTACGACTCGCCCTTGACCAGCTGTACGCCGAACGCGGTCACCGCGAGGGCGAGCAGCATCGAGCCGAGCACCAGCAGGTTGCTGCAGAACTTGCCGAACAGGTACGAGGGCCGGGTCATCGGCGTGGCCGCGAGGATCTGGCCGACGCCGTTGCGCTCGTCCTTGGGGACGGTGCCGCGGGTGATGTTGAAGCCGGCCAGCGCCAGCCAGACGGCGCCGCCGAGCGCGGTGACGGTGCCGACGTAGCCGCTGGTGTACAGGCCCCGGTAGCCGCTGATCTGGAAGACCTGCCAGGTCGAGGAGCCGACCGGGGCGGCCAGCAGGCCCAGGGCGAGCGTGCCGAGCAGGACCACCAGGTAGGCGGGGCGGCGTCGGCGCTCCCGGAAGTCGGCGAGGGCGAGCGCGGTGACGGTGCCCGCCATCAGCGCACCACCGCCTGCGGAACGGCCGGAGCCGGGGCGGAGGTCAGCAGCAGGTAGGCGTCGTCGAGCCGCGGCGGGACCGGCTCGGCGTGCTGGGCGGGCGCGTGCGGGGAGATCACCCGGGCGCGGACGCCCTGCGGGGTGCGCGTGGTGCCGCCGAGGACGAAGCGCGAGCGCAGGGCCGGGATCTGGTCGGAGGCCACGGTGAGCTCCCAGATCGAGCCCTCGGCGAGCCGCAGGAGCTCCTCCGGGGTGCCGTGGTGGATCAGCCGGCCCTTGCCCATGATGGCGATCCGGTCGGCGGTGGCCGCCACGTCGGAGACGATGTGGGTGGAGAGGATCACGATCCGCTCGGAGCCGAGGCCGGTGAGCAGGTTGCTGAACCGCATCCGCTCCTCCGGGTCGAGGCCGACGGTCGGCTCGTCGACGATCAGCAGCTGGGGGTCGTTGAGCAGTGCCTGGGCGATGCCGACCCGCTGGCGCATGCCGCCGGACATCGAGCCGAGCCGCTGCTTGGCGGCTCCGGAGAGGTTGACCAGGTCGAGCAGCTCGGTGATCCGGGCGTTCGCGGAACGGCCCTGCAGCCCCTTGGCCGAGGCCAGGTAGGAGAGGAACTCGCGGGCGGTCAGCTGCGGGTAGACGCCGAAGTCCTGTGGCAGGTAGCCGATGGTGCGGCGCAGCGGGCCGGGGTTCTCGGCGATGTCGGTGCCGTTCCAGAACACCTGGCCGGAGGTCGGCTTGGTGACGGTGGCCAGGATCCGCATCAGGCTGGACTTGCCGGCGCCGTTGGAGCCGAGCAGGCCGAGCACGCCGGGGCGCAGGGTCAACGAGAAGGAGTCCACCGCGCGCTTGCCGCCGCGGTACTCCTTGGTCAGGTCGGTGATCTGGAGTTCCATCGCTCAGTCTTTCGTGTTGACGCGGACGACGCCGACCTTGGAGGCGACGGTGATGGCGTGGGCGGAGTTCGGGTCCTCGCCGACCTCCACGTGGGGGTTGGACGAGCCGGCCTTGGCCTCGACGTGGTAGCGGGTGCCGTCCTCGGGGACCCGCACGGTGATGCTGCCGGTGTCGGACTCGGCCTTGACCCTGTCGGGCGCCTTGACGAAGGTCAGCTTCACGCTGCCGTTCTCGTTGGCGACGTCCACGTCGGTGGAGGAGAGGCCGCTCGCGTCGACCTTGCCCTTGTCGGTGCGGACGGTGAGCGGCGCGGCGAGGCCGTCGAGGTCCACCGAGCCCTGCTCGGTCTTCACGTCGAGCTTGCCGTCGACGCCCTTGGCGGTGACGCCGGCCGATCCGCTGCCCTGGACGGTCACGGCCACGCCCTTGGGGACGTGCACGGTGTACTGGGCCTTGCAGTTGAGGACGATGCCGCTGCACTTGCCGGACAGCTTGAGGGTCTCGCCCTCCAGTGTCCAGGCGGCGTTGCCGTCCTTCGCGGCCTGGCCGGCGAGCCTGCGGTCGGCCCTGAGGGTGGTGCCGTCGGCGGGCACCAGGGTCACATCCTTGTCGGTGTCCACGGTGAGGTGCGTGCCCTGGAAGCCGAAGTCCTTGGAATCGTTGCGGGGTTGGGCGTCCAGGTCGTCGCTCACACCGCAGCCCGTGAGTGCGATGGCCAGCGCGGAGATCGGGGCCACCCAGGCCAGCTTGGCGGTCGACATTTTCATACCCGTCATGCTCCCGGCGGGGCCGGGGCGGCAACATCCGCCTTTCGGGAGAGATCGGCGGGGCGCCTCGTCCCTTTGGCCGAGGACGTGCTCTCGTTCTTTCGGCCGGGGCGGCACGGGTGAACGGACTCGGGTGGACCGGGGGTTCACTATACGAATTCCTCGGGGAAAGAGCGCCCGCCCGGCACGGGCCGATGAAGGCCGCTGCGGGGCGGGGGGGGGGCGGGGGTTGGAATCGGGTGTTGGGGGGCCGCGGGCCCGCCCGCCA
>NZ_JBHWIR010000003.1:41189-79905 GCF_042731835.1 Kitasatospora sp. NPDC059817
CCCCGGGCCGGGGCCTTTCTTCGGCGGGCCGGGGCGGGCGGGGAAGGGGTGTTCGGAAGCGGTTGTCGCGGGCCGCCGGCTCCGGCCTCAGATCAGTACGGTCCGCTTTCCGGTGACGGCGCTGATTCGCCGGGCGTCGCGGGTGAGATTGACCCGCTTGAGCCAGCGGTCGGTGCCGTCGAAGCGGCAGCGGAAGGACTCCCGGCCGTGCACCACCCGGAAGTTGTCGACGAAGACCAGGTCGCCGGGGGCGAGCGAGATCCGCTCCACGTGCTCGCCGAGGACGGCCTGGACGGTCTCCACGGCTTCGGCGGCCGCGTCGTCGCCGGGCAGCGGGCGCATGAAGTCGATGTCGAAGCGCAGGTAGGGGGTGTTCGGGGGGCCGAACAGCACGGCGCCGAGCTGCGAGCCGTCGCCGGCGCTGTCGGGCAGCGAGCCGAGGTTGTGGGAGTCGTCCGGGAGGAACAGGAAGCGCTCCTGGAACAGCACCTCGCGGACGTCCTGAGGCAGGTCGAGCGCCTCGGCGCGGACGTAGGTGGTGCCCACCTGGGTGGGGTTGCGCAGGCACAGCAGGGCCACGTAGTCGCTGCGGCAGGGGTGGAAGACGTCCTCGGTGTGGAAGTTGAGCTCCCTGGTGCTGCTGGCGCTGGTCAGCGAGTTGTCGTCCTCGGGGGTGGGGCAGACGTCGTGGACCAGCCGGCCGGCCTGCTGGCTGGTCCAGCCGAACGGCTCGGCGAGTCCGGCGCCGACCAGGGCCAGCACGCCCTCCTCGTGCCAGCCCGCGCCGAGCTTGGCGGCCGGCTCCCAGCCGAGCGGGGTGGGCTCCAGATCGGCCCGGACCGGCAGGTTGGAGACCACGGTGATGGCCTCCCCGCCGGTCCGCGTCGCGGCGAGGAAGGTCCGCAGCCGCTCGGGCAGCCGCTGGGCGGCGCCGGTGGCGGCCGCGGACATCCGCGAGGGGTCCTGGTCGCCGTTCAGCGACTCCAGGAATTCATCGGCGAGAACCGCGATCTCGTCGCGCTCTTCATCGTGCAACCGCAGCGTGGACACCGCTTTCCTTTCTTTCGCGTCGGTGCGCCCTGGGGATTTCCGGTCAGGACGCGATGGAGCGTGGGCGGAGGTCGTTCCAGTTGCTCTCGACGTAATTCAGACATTCCTCCCTGGAGTCGGGTCCGTACGTCGACGACCAACCGTCTGGAACGTCGAGGAAATCCGGCCAGAGGCTGTGCTGGTTCGCCTGGTTGACCAAAACCCGGAAGGTGCCTTCGGCGTTCTCGAACGGGTTGCCCATTCGTCTCTCCCTGAACTGGTGGGGCTGGCACTGGCACCGCTCATGCTGGGAATCGGTTCGGCGTGCTGACAAGCTCGTTAAGCCAGGCCTTAAATCAGAAAACGGACCCTTCGGCTTCGCTTCGCCGAATGCCTGTGGCGGGCCGGTATATCGCGCTGACCTGCGGTTATCGTGCCCTGCTTAAGGAGCTGGAGCCTGCTGTTGGTTCCGGTCGAAACTGATGGCACCTGCCGGAAACCGAACAGGAGGCATCCATGTCGATCACTGAAGTGGCGATACCCGGGGCAAAACTGACATCGGCCGACATCTACAACTCGGCGGTGGCATCCTGGGCAATTGCCGCAGCCTGGGAGGTGGGCGCGCTCGACGAACTGGACGGCGCCGCCTCTCTGGATGCGGAGGAACTGGCGGAAAAGCTCGGGCTGGACCCGGTCGCGTCCCGCGGGATGTTCCAGGCGCTCGCCTCGGTCGGGGTCGTCACCCGCGATGGCGGCACCGTCAGCCCCGGCCCGATCTTCGACGAGGTGAACACCTACCGGTCGTACTTCCACTGGCTCAGCCGGGGCTGCTCCGGTCTTTATACCGAAATGCCCTCGGTGCTCCGAAAAGAGAACCGGGTCGGCTCCTTCCACCACCGCGACGGCGCGGCCATCGGCTACGCCTGCCGCGAGCTGTCCTCGTTCTCGTTCGACCCGGCGTTCTGGGCCGCGATGGATCGGCTGCCGTTCGACTTCAAGGTCGCCGCCGACCTCGGCTGCGGCAGCGGCGAGCGGCTCATCCAGCTCGCCAACCGCTACCCCGGCACCCGCGGGCTCGGCCTCGACATCGGCCTCCCGGCCGTCGAGATGACCACCCGTGAGGTGGCCAGGGCCGGCCTGTCCGACCGCATCACCGCTCTCCAGGCGGACGCCCGCGACCTGGCCCCGCACCCCGTCTTCGCGGAGGTCGAGCTGCTCACCTGCTTCATGATGGGCCACGACTTCTGGCCCCGCGAGAACGCCGTCAAGTCGATGCGCACCCTGCGCGAGCGGTTCCCCAACGTGCGCCGCTTCCTGCTGGGCGACACCACCCGCACGGTCGGCTACCCGGACCGCGGGATCCCGCTGTTCAACCTCGGCTTCGAGTCCGCCCACGACCTGATGGGGGTGTACGTGCCCACCCTGGACGAGTGGTACGGGGTCTTCGAGGAGACCGGCTGGAAGCTGGCCGGCGAGCAGCGGATCGAGTCGCCCGCCGCCTCCGTCGTCTTCGAGTTGGAGTGACCCCGACACCATGACGACCACCTCGGCAACCCCCACCAGGAGCGTCGACCCGGCCAGCGCCGGCGGGCTCGGCCGGCTGCTGCATCGACTGATCCGCCGGCACACCGTCCCCGGAGCCCAACTCGCCATCCTGCACCGGGGCGTGACCTCGGTGGTGGTGGCCGGGGAGGAGCGCCACGACAGCGGCCGGCCGGTCGTCGCGGAGTCCCGGTTCCCGGTCGGCTCGCTCACCAAGCCGTTCACCGCCGCGCTGCTGACGACCCTGGCGGGTGAGGGCGAGGTGGACCCGGACGCCCCGCTCGGCGAGCAGTTCCGCGAGTTCGCGGCGCTGCCCGGGGCGCTCGGAAGCGAACTGACGCTGCGGCACCTGCTCACCCACACCGGCGGACTGCCCGGGAGTCACCCCGCCGAGCAACCGCCGGCCGACCGCGACCAGTACCTCAGGGAGGCCGCGGCGACCGTGGTCTGCCCGCCGGGCACGGCCTTCTCCTACTCCAACGTCGGGCTGGTGGCGGCCGGCCGAGTCGCCGAACTGGCCCTCGGCATGCCGTGGGAGGAGGCCGTCACCTCGGTCCTGCTGCGTCCGCTCGGCATCCGAGCGGCCTTCGTCACCGGTTCGGGCGCCGCCGCCGGGCACGTCCCCGGGCACGCCGCGCAGCCGGCGTACGGTACCGCCCGCCCGGTGGCCCAGCTGCTGCCGCCGGTGGAGGCGCCGGCCGGCGCGCTCGCGCTCGCCGCCGCGGACCTGCTGCGGTTCGGCACCCTGCTCGCGGACGAACCGGTGCGCCCGCGCGGGCCGCTGCTGCCGCCGCCCCGGGTCACCGAGGCGATGCGCCGGATCGAGCCGAACACCGACGCGTTCGGCCTGGCCGACGCCTGGGGCCTCGGCCTCGCGCACCACCTGGCCCCGGACGGCCGGACCTGGGTCGGTCACGACGGCACCGGCGACGGCACCTCCTGCCACCTGCGGGTCGACCCGCAGGAGGGCACGGTCGTCGCGCTGACCACCAACGCGGGCACCGGACTCGCGCTCTGGGACGACCTGCTGGCCGAACTGGGCGAGGCCGGGATCGAGGTCGGCAGTCACCCGTTCACCCGGCTGCGCGGCGACGCGCCGCCGGCCCCCGAGCACCTCCTCGCCGACTGCGCGGGGACCTACCGCAACGGCGCCACTGAGTACCGCCTGGTCCGTGACCCGGACGGCCTGCGGCTCGACCAGGGAGGCCGACCGTTCGCCCGGCTCGCCGTCCGGTCGGACCTGGCGTTCTCGGTCGTCGAGCTGACGACTGAGCGGACCGGCTACACCGGCCGCTTCCACCGGGACCCGGACACCGGGCGGATCGACCGCATGCAGGTCGGCGGGCGCCTGGCGGCCCGGTGGTGAGCGGCGGTACACGGCAGTAACCAGCGTGTTCCGGACTCCCGCGACCCGCGGGAGTCCGAAGCCGTCGTCGGACCGGACGGTCGGCTGAACGGGCAGGGCAGACCGAAGGGCAGGAGACACAACCATGTCGCACGAGGCGGCTTCCCCGGACGCACGGCTCATCACTGGCACCGACCCGGCGTCGGCGGAGGCGGCAGGGTGGCACGCGGGACCGCCGGCGCCCGCCGCCGGCACCCTGCCCGAGCTGCTGCGCCGGCAGGTCGAGCGGGCCCCGAGGGCGCCCGCCCTGGTGTCCGGGGCCGGCACCCTCTCGTACGCCGAGCTGGACAGCCGGACCAACCGGCTGGCACACCTGCTGATCGACCGGGGCGTCGGCCCCGGCAGCATCGTGGCGCTCGGCATGGCCCGCGGCGCGGATCTCGTGCTGGCGGCCATCGCCACCACCAAGGCCGGTGCCGCCTACCTGCCGGTCGATCCGGCCTACCCGGCCGAGCGGGTCGCCTACGTCCTCGCCGACGCCTCGCCGCGGCTGCTGCTCACCAACGGCGCCGGTTCGGTCCGGGCCGCCGACGGCCCGCCGGCCGTGCTGGACCTCGCCGACCCGGCCGTCGCCGAGGCGCTGGCGGGCTGCCCGGACACCGACCCGGCCGCGGCCGGGAAGGTCGGGCCGGGACACCCACTGGACGCCGCGTACGTCATCTACACCTCCGGGTCCACCGGGCGCCCCAAGGGCGTGGCCGTGCCCCACCACGGCCTCGCCGCCCTCACCGCCCAGCACGTCGCCCAGCTGGCGGCCGGCCCCGGTTCCCGGGTGCTGCAGTTCGCCAGCCCCAGTTTCGACGCCTCGGTGTTCGAACTCTCCATGGCGCTGCTCACCGGCGGCACGCTGGTCCTGGCCGACGCCGCGCGGCTGGTACCCGGTCCGGCCTTCGGTGACCTGCTGGCCGAACTGCGGATCACCCACGTCACCCTGCCGCCGGCGGTGCTCGCCACCCTGCCGGACGGGGCGGTCCCGGCCGGCGTCACCGTCGTCACGGCCGGCGAGGCCTGCTCCGCCGCGGTCGCGGCCCGCTGGGCGCCCGGCCGGCTGATGGTCAACGGGTACGGGCCGACCGAGTCCACCGTCTGCGCCACCATGAGCGACCCGATCCCCGGGGACGGCACCGCCCCCGACATCGGACGCCCGGTGACCGGCACTCGGGTGCACGTTCTCGACGAGCGGCTGCGGCCGGTCGCCCCCGGCGCCGTCGGCGAGCTGTACGTGGCCGGGGACGGGCTGGCGCTCGGCTACCTGGGCCGCCCCGGTCTGACCGCCGAGCGCTTCGTCGCCGACCCGTACGGACCGGCCGGCGGCCGCCTCTACCGCACCGGCGACCTCGCCGAGTGGACCGCGGACCGCGTGCTGCGCTACCGCGGCCGGACCGACGACCAGGTCAAGATCCGGGGCTTCCGGGTCGAGCTGGGCGAGGTCGAGGCCGCCGTGCTGACCCACCCGGCCGTCGCCGAGGCCGCCGCCGGAGCACCCGAGGACGAGCGCGGCCACCGCCGACTGGTCGTCCACGTTCGCGCGGAGGCGGGCCTGGCCGCGCCCACCCGGGCCGAGCTCGCCGCACACCTGCGCCGCACCCTGCCCGAGCACCTGCTGCCCTCCGCGGTGGTCCCGGTCGGGCACTTCCCGCTCAACCCCTCCGGAAAGGTAGACCGCGCCAAGCTGCCCGCGCCGGACCGGACCGGCCGCGGGGTCGCCCACGTGCCGGCGGACGGCCCGGTCGAGGAGGCCGTGGTCCGGATCTGGGAGGAGGCCCTCGGCACCACCGGTGTCGGGACCACCGACGACTTCTTCGACCTCGGCGGCGACTCGCTGCTGGGCGCCCGCGTCCTGGCCCGGCTGAAGGCGGAGTTCGGCACCGCGCCGAGTCTGCGCGAGCTGTTCGCCGCGCCGACCGCGGGCGCGGTCGCCGCCCTGGTCGGACCGGCCGGGCACACCCCCGCCCCGGTCCGGGCCGTCGCGCGCGACGGCGCGCCGGGTGGCCACGGCGGCACCGTGCCGATGTCCTTCGCCCAGGAGAGCCTCTGGTTCCTCCACGATGCCGCCCCGGCCCTGGCCGGGTACGGCGCCGCGGTCGGCATCGAGCTGACCGGCGAACTGGACGACGAGGCGCTACGCGCCGCCTTGGGCGCGGTGCTCGCCCGGCACGAGGTGCTCCGCACCACCTTCCGGGCCGGCGAGCACGGCGGCGTGCAGGTGGTGCACGAGCCCGGCGAGCCCGCGCTCGACGTGGTCGACCTCACCGCGCTGTCGGCCGGGAAGGCGGCGGACGAGCACGAGCGACTGCTCGCCGAGGCGACGGCCCGTCCGTTCGACCTGGTGGCCGGGCCGCTGCTGCGCACCCTGCTGATCCATCTGCCCGGGCAGCGGCACGTGCTGGTGCTGGACCAGCACCACATCGTCACCGACGGCTGGTCCACCCGCGCCCTGCTCCGGGAGCTCTTCGAGCTCTACGGCCGGGCCGTGCGCGGGCCGCTCGGCCCGGTGGCGCCGGCGCCCGACCAGTTCGCCCGCCACGCCGCCGACCAGCGCGACCGGGCCCGGGCCGGCGCCTGGGACGCCGACATCGCGTACTGGCGCGAGCGGCTCGCCGACCTGCCGCCGCTCGACCTGCCCGCTGACCGGCCGCGCTCGGCGGCCCGCACCGGCGCCGGCGCCCTGCACCGGTTCCGCGTCCCGGCCGAGCTGGCCGCCGGGCTGCGCGCCATGTCCCGGGCCCGTCGGGCCACCGTCTTCATGACGCTGACCGCCGCCGTGCACGTCCTGCTGGCCCGGCACAGCGGCCAGCGCGACTTCGCCCTCGGCATCGCCACCGCCGGTCGCCGCGACGGCGTGGACGACGACACCCAGGGCTTCTTCGCCAACCTGGTGCCGCTGCGCACCGCGCTCGACCCCGTCCGGCCGTTCGGCGAACTCGTCGACGCCGTACGGGAGTCCACCCTGGTTGCGGTCGAGCACGGCGAGGTGCCGTTCGACCGGCTGGTCGAGGCGCTGCGTCCGGTCCGCGAACCGGGCCGGATGCCGCTGGTGCAGACCGCCGTCACCTACCAGGAGCCGCTGCTGCGCCCCGGGGCGGCGGCCGCCGGGCTCGACCTGGCCGAGGCCGAACTCCCGCGCTCCTCCTCGCGGTTCGACCTGCTCTTCGAGTTCTGGAACCACGGCGACACGCTCGGCGCGGGCATCGAGTACAGCACCGACCTGTTCACCGCTGCCACGGTCGCCCGGCTGGCGGACCACCTGCTCGGCCTGCTCCGGTCGGCCGTCGCCGACGCCGGCGCGCCCGCCGGGGAGCTCGCCCTGGTCGGCGCGGAGGACGCCGGGGCCCGGCGGGCCCGGGCCGACTGGCACGACACCGAGGTCACCTACCCGCGCGAGGCCCGGGTCCACGAGCTGTTCGAGCGCGTCGCCCGGCTCCGCCCGGAGGCCGTCGCCCTGGTACACGAGGAGACCGTCGTCCGCTACGGCGAGCTCAACACCCAGGCCAACCGGCTGGCCCGCCGACTGGCAGCCGCCGGGGTCGGGCGCGGCACGCTCGTCCCGGTCTGCGCCCGGCGCTCGCCCGGGATGGTCGTCGGGCTGCTGGCGGTGCTCAAGGCCGGCGGCGCCTACGCGCTGCTCGACACCGGCCTGCCGGTCGAGCGGCTGCGGCTGATGATCGAGGACCTGGCCGCGCCGGTCGCGCTCGTCGGGGCCGACGCCGAGGCGACCGTCCGGGCGGCCTGGCCCGCCGCGGGCGACCCGGTCCTGCTGTCGCTCACCGACCCGGCCACCGACGCCGAGGACGGCTTTGACCCGGCCGTCCCGGGCAGCGCCGAGGACCCGGCGACGGTGATGTTCACCTCCGGCTCCACCGGTCGGCCCAAGGGCGTGCTGGCGGCCCACCGCGCCACCGTGCGCACCTTCGTCGGCACCGACTACGCCCGGTTCGGGCCGGACGAGGTGGTCCTGCAGACGGCGCCGATCTCCTGGGACGCGTTCTCCCTGGAGCTGTTCGGCGCGCTGCTGCACGGCGCCCGCTGCGTCCTCCAGCCGGCCCCCACGCCCGAGCCGGAGGCGATCGCCGAGCTCGTCGAGCGGCACGGCGTCACCACCCTGTGGCTGTCCTCCAGCCTGTTCAACGTGATGGTCGAGGAGTACCCGGGCATCTTCGGGACGCTCCGCCAGGTGCTGACCGGCGGCGAGGCGGTCTCGGTCGAGCACGTCGGCCGGGTGCTGCGCCGCCACCCCGGGCTGCGCCTGGTCAACGGCTACGGACCGGTGGAGTCCATGGTGTTCGCCACCACCCACCGGATCACCGAGCGGGACCTGGAGCGGGCCTCGGTGCCGATCGGCCGCCCGCTGGCCAACACCCGGGTCCACCTGCTGGACCAGGACGGACGGCCGGTGGCGGACGGCGTGCCCGGCGAGCTGTACCTGGCCGGCGACGGCCTGGCGATCGGCTACCTCGGCCGGCCCGAGCTGACCGCCGAGCGGTTCGGCCCCGCGGTCTTCGACCCGGCCGAGCGGCTCTACCGCACCGGCGACCTGGCCCGGATGCTGCCCGAGGGCGTGCTGGAGTTCCTCGGCCGGGCCGACGACCAGGTCAAGGTGCGCGGCTTCCGGATCGAGCCCGGCGAGATCGTCGCCGCCCTGCTGCGGCTGCCGGAGCTGGCCGACGCCGCCGTCCTGGCACTGCCGGACAGCGCGGGCTCCAAGCGCCTGGTCGGCTACCTGGTGCCCCGGGACGCCGAGCAGGGCGCGGACACCGCCGGGGTGCGCGCCGCACTGGCGGAGCACCTGCCCTCGTACATGGTGCCGTCCGCCTTCGTCACGCTGCCGGCGCTGCCGCTGAACGCCGCGGGGAAGCTCGACCGGGCTGCCCTGCCGCTGCCCGAGGCCGACGCCGGGCGGGCCTACCTGGCGCCGCGCGACGAGAAGGAGCGGCTGCTCGCGCAGACCTGGGCCCGGCTGCTCGGCGTGGAACGGGTCGGTGTCGAGGACAACTTCTTCGAGCTGGGCGGGGACTCCATCCTCACCATGCGGGTCGCCGCCCGGGCCCGCGCCGAGGGGCTCTCCCTGCGCTCCGGCGACGTGATGCGGCATCAGAGCGTCGCCGCGCTGGCCGCCGTGGCGGTCTGGGCCCGGGACGAGGCGCCCGCCGCCGAACAGGGCCCGGTCGAGGGCGAGCTGCCGCTCACCCCGATCCAGCGCTGGTTCCACGGCACCGACCCGGCCCGGCCCGGGCACTTCGACCAGACCGTCCGGGTCGAACTGGCCCCCGGAGTCGACCAGTCGGCCCTGGAGCGGGCGCTGCGCGCCCTGTTCGCGCAGCACGACGCGCTGCGGCTGCGCTTCACCGGGACCGTCGGCCACCACGCGCCCGGCCAGGTCGGCCCCCTGCTGCACGTCGTCGACCTGGCCGGCCTGCCGGTCGACGAGCAGGACCGCCGGATCGACGACGTGGCCGAGCGGGCCGAGGAGTTCGACCTCGCCGAGGGCCCGCTGTTCGGCGCCACCCTGCTGCGCGGCGGCACCGAGCGGCCGGACGTGCTGGTGCTGGCGGCCCACCACCTGGTGGTCGACGGCGTCTCCTGGCGCATCCTGCTGGAGGACCTCGCCGACGCCTACCGGCAGGCCGCGGTCGGCCGGGAGGTGCGGCTCGGCGCCAAGACCACCTCGTTCCGGGCCTGGGCGCTCGACTTCGAAGCCCGCACCGCCGCCGGCGAGTTCGAGCCCGAGCGGGCCTACTGGGACGGCGTGCCGGACCGGGCGACGCCCCGGCTGCCGCGCGACCGGGCAGGTGCCAACACCGCGGCTTCGACCCGCACGCTGACCGTCCGGCTGACCGCCGCCGAGACGGACGCGGTGCTCCGGGAGCTCCCGGCCCGCTACCGGGGCGGCCCGGACGACGTCCTGCTGAGCGCGCTCGGCACCGCGCTGGCCGCCTGGACCGGCCTGCCGAAGGTGCTGGTGGACCTGGAGGGCCACGGCCGGGCCGAGCGGGACGGCACCGACCTGTCCCGCACCGTCGGCTGGTTCACCGCCGTGTACCCCGTCGCCCTCGACCTGCCCGACCCGGCCGCCGGCTGGCCGGCCGTCCTCAAGTCCGTGAAGCAGCGGCTGCGGGACGTCCCCGGCGGCGGCCTCGGCCACGGCGCGCTGCGCGACGCGGCCGCCCACCGCACCGAGCGCGACCGCGCGCCCGAGGTGAGCTTCAACTACCTCGGCCGCTTCGAGGAACTGCCCGAGGGCGGCCCGTTCGAGGCGGGCACCCGGCCGCGGATGTGGCTGCGGCAGTCCCCGGAGTCGGTCCGTCCCCACCTGCTCGACGTCATCGCCGTCCTCGGCGACGGCGGCGCCCTGGAACTGCTCTGGCAGTACTCCGACCAGGTGCACGAGGAGGCCACCGTACGGCGCCTCGCCGAGGCCACCGCCGATGCGCTGCGCGCGCTGGCCGCGCACGCGGGCGAACCCGGAGCCGGCGGCCGGACCCCCTCGGACTTCCCGCTGCTGCGGCTGGACCAGGCCGCGGTGGACCGGCTGGCCGGTGACGGCCGAGCGGTGGCGGACCTCTATCCGCTCACCGCGATGCAGGCCGGCATGCTCTTCCACTCGTTGGAGGCCGCCGCCGAGACCGGTGGTCAGGACGCCTACTTCGCCCAGTTCGCCTTCGTGCTGGACGGCGTGGACCGCGTCGACCTGCTGGAACGCGCCTGGCGCAGCACCGTCGACCGAACCCCGGTGCTGCGCACCACGGTCGCCGACGCCGGGGCCGGCGGGTTCGTCCAGCGGGTGCTGCGGACCGTCCCCACCCCGCTGACCGTGCTGGACTGGAGCGGACTGGACGAGGCCGGGCGGGCCGAGGCGTTGGAGCGGCTCTTCGCCGCTGACCGCGCGCTCGGCGTGGACCTGGCCGGCGGCCCGCTCACCCGGCTCACCGCGGCCCGGCTGGACAGCGGCTCGCTCCACCTGCTGTGGACCTTCCACCACGCGCTGCTGGACGGCTGGAGCCTCTACCAGGTGCTCTCCGACCTGTTCGCCGAGTACGCGGCGCTGCGCGCCGGCCGGCCGTCCGCCGCCGTCGAGCGGCCGCCGTTCCGCGACTACGTGGCCTGGCAGCTCGCTCGGGACACCGACGAGGCGCAGCGGTACTTCACCGAGCGGCTGGCGAGCCTGACCACCGCCACCCCGCTGCCCTTCGACCGCAGGCCGACCGGCGAGCACCGGGTCAAGTCCTCCGCGCGGCTGCGGGTGGAACTGCCGGCCGAGCTGTCCGCCCGGGTCTACCGGGCCGCGCGGGACCGGCAGGTCACCGTGAACACGGTGGTCCAGGGCGCCTGGGCGCTGCTGCTGTCCCGGCTGTCCGGGCAGGGCGACGTCTGCTTCGGCGCGACCGTCTCCGGCCGCCCCAACGACCTCGACGGCGCGCCGGACATGGTCGGGCTGTTCATCGGCACCCTGCCGGTCCGCGCCCTCGCGGACCCGCAGGCCGAGCTCGGGCCCTGGCTGCGCGAGCTCCAGCAGGAGCAGGTGCGGGCCCGCGTGCACGAGCACCTGCCGCTCACCGCGATCCAGGCCCGCAGCGGGATCGCCGCCCCGGCCAGGCTCTTCGACAGCGTGCTGGTCTTCGAGAACTACCCGGTGGACGACGCCGCGCTCACCGTCGGCGGCCTCGCCCTGCGCGACGTGAGCGCCGACGCCGAGACCACCAACTATCCGGTGACGGTGGGCGTCTACCCGACCGAGCGGCTGACCTTCTCGTTCGCCTACGACCCCGCCCTGTTCGACGAGCGGACGGTGCGGACCTTCGCCGACCGGCTCGGTCTGCTGCTGGGCGGCATGGCCGAGCCGGAGCGGGACGCGCCGACCCGGCTGGTGGACCTGCCCTGGCTGACCGAGGACGAGCTGCGGCGGCACCTGACCGGCCACGACGACACCGCGGTCGCCGTGGACCGCACCACCGTGCCGGAGCGGATCGCCGCCCAGGCCCGGCGCACTCCCGCGGCGCTCGCGCTGACCGGCCCCGACGGCCGCCTCGACTACGCCGACCTGGCCGCGCGCTCCGACGCGCTGGCCGCCCGTCTGCGCGCCGCCGGGGTCGGCACCGAGGACGTGGTGGCCGTCGCCATGCGGCCCTCCGCGCTGCTGGTGGTGACCCTGCTCGCGGTGTGGAAGGCCGGCGCCGGGTACGTGCCGCTGGACCTCCAGCACCCGGCCCGGCGGCTCGGCGCCCTGCTCGCCGAGTGCGGTCCGGTGCGGCTGCTGGCGGACGCCGAGGGCGCAGCGGCCTTGGACGGCGAGGCGCCGGCCGGCTGCCCGGTCGACCTGGTGGACCTGGCGGGCCTGGCCGGCCCGTACGACCACACCGGGGTCGTCCGACCCGCCCCGGCGGACACCGCGTACGTGCTCTACACCTCCGGTTCGACCGGCACCCCCAAGGGCGTGGTCGTCGAGCACGCCTCGCTGGCGCACTACCTGGCCCACGCCGCCGACGCGTACCCGGGCCTGCGCACCTCGGCGCTGCTGCACTCCTCGATCGCCTTCGACCTCACCGTCACCGCGCTGTGGACCCCGCTCACCCTGGGCGGCACGGTCGTGGTGTCCCCGCTGGAGCCGGACGCGCTCGCCGAACTGGCCGCCGCCGGCACCGCGGTGGGCTTCGTCAAGGCGACGCCCAGCCACCTCCCGCTGCTGGAGCGCCTGCCCGACGTGGCGGCCGGCTCGGCCGACCTGGTGGTCGGCGGCGAGCAGTTGCCCGGCGAGACCCTCGCCGGCTGGCGGGCCCGGCACCCCGGCAGCGCGGTGATCAACGAGTACGGGCCGACCGAGGCGACCGTGGGCTGCATCGTGTACCGGGCCGAGCCCGGGCAGCCGCTCGCCCCGGGCGCCGTCCCGATCGGCCGGCCGATCCGCAACACCCGGGTCCACCTGCTCGACGGCACGCTGCGCCCGGTGCCCGACGGCGTCACCGGCGAGCTGTACCTCGGCGGCGACGGCCTGGCCCGCGGTTACCGGGGCCGTCCGGCGCTGACCGCCGAGCGGTTCGTCGCCGCCCCGTTCGGTGCGCCCGGCGGACGGCTCTACCGCACCGGCGACCTGGCCCGGCGCCGCGCTGACGGCGTGATCGAGTACCTGGGCAGGGTCGACGACCAGGTGAAGGTGCGTGGCTTCCGGATCGAACTCGGTGAGGTGGAGAGTGCGTTGACCCGCCACCCGGGCGTCGCCGCGGCCGCTGCCACGGTCGCCGACGGGGTGCTCGGCGGGCACGTGGTGACCACCGGCGGCCCGGACGCGCCGGACGCGGCCGAGCTGCGCCGCTTCCTGGCCGGGCTGTTGCCCGAGCACATGGTCCCGGCGGGCTTCGCCTTCGTCCCGGCGCTGCCCCTCACCCCCAACGGCAAGGTCGACCGGGCGGCGCTCGGCCGACCCGCGGAACGGTCCACCGAGCCCGCCGAGCCCGCAGCACCGGAGCCGCAGGAGCTGCTGACGCCCACCGAGCAGGCCCTGGCGGGCATCTGGTCGGACGTCCTGGGGGTGGCGCAGGTCGGCCCGCACGACGACTTCATCGGCCTGGGCGGGGACTCCATCCGGAGCCTGGGCGTGATGGCAAGCGTCCGCAGGGCGTTCGGGATCTCCCTGTCGCCGCGGGAGGTCATGACCGCCCGGACCGTCTCCGAGCTGGCGGCGCTCATCGAGGACAAGGTCCTGGCGGACATCCTGGCCGCCGAGGGACTGGCGGACACCGGCACGAGCAGCGAGGCATGAGGAGCATGAGCATGAACGGTCCCACGTCCCGGCCCGACCGACTGTCGGCGCTGCCGCCCGAGCTGCGCGAGAAGCTGCTGCGGCGGCTGGCCGGCCAGGGAGCGGCCCCGGACGCGCCCGGAGCGCCCGCCGCCGCGGCGGACGCCGCGATCGGCGCCGGCCCGCGCCCGGAGGAGGTCCCGCTCTCCTCCGGCCAGCAGCGGCTCTGGTTCCTCAGCAGCCTCGCCCCCGAGGGCAGCGAGTACACCAGCGCCTTCGGCCTGCGGCTGACCGGTCCGCTCGACCGGGACGCGCTGGCCCGGGCGGTGGACCTGGTGGTGGAGCGGCACGAGGTGTTGCGCACCAGCTACCGGGTCGAGGGCGACCGGGTGCGCCAGGTCGTCCACCCGGCGGCGTCCGGGGTGCTGCGCCTCGCCGAGCCCGCCGCCGATGCCGGGGAGCCTGATGCCGGGGAGCCCGGTGTTGCGGCCGTCGTACGGGCCGAGCTCGCGACGCCCTTCGACCTCGCGCGGGGTCCGCTGCTGCGTGCCCTGCTGCTGAGGTCCGCGCCGGAGCGGCACGTGCTGCTGATCACCGCCCACCACAGCGTCATCGACGGCTGGTCCTCGGGTGTGCTCTTCGACGAACTCGGCTCGGCGTACGCGGAGTTCGCCGCCGGTCGCACGCCGCGCCCGGAGCCGGTCGCGGTCCAGTACGCGGACTACGCGCTCTGGCAACGCGAGTGGCTGACCGGGCCCGGGGTGAAGGCCGGGCTCGACTACTGGGAGAGCAGGCTGCGCGGCGCCGAGCCGCTCGGCCTGCCCACCGACCGCCCCCGTCCGCCGGTCCGCGGCACGGCCGGCGCCGTGCTGCGGCTGGCTGTGCCCGCCGCGTCGACCGCTCGGCTCAAGGACCTCGCCCGGCGCGAGGGCACCACGCTGTTCCCGGTGCTGCTGGCCGGCTACCAGCTGCTGCTCGCCCGGCTCTCCGGGCAGCCGGACGTCACCGTCGGCACCGTCACCACCGGCCGCGGCCGGCCCGAACTGGAGCGTGCCGTCGGCTTCTACGCCAACACCGTCGCGCTGCGCACCGCGGTGGACGAGGAGGAGCCGTTCGCGGCGCTGCTCGCCCGGGTGCGGGACGGCGTGCTGGACGGCTTCGAGCACGACCAGGTGCCGTTCGAGCGGCTGGTCGAACGGCTGGAGCCGGTCCGGGACCCGAGCCGCACCCCGGTGTTCCAGACCATGATGGTGCTGCAGAACGCGTTCGGAGCCCCGCTCGCTCTGCCCGGGGTGGCCGTCGAGCAGCTGGAGCTGCCGCGCTGGGAGGCCACCGTCGACCTCGGGCTGGAGTTCGAGGAGCGCGACGGCGAGCTGGACTTCGGCCTGTCGTACAGCACCGCGCTGTTCGACGAGCGGACCGTCCGGGCGCTCGGCGAGCGGCTGGTCGCCCTGTTCGAGGCGGTCGGCGAGCAGCCGGACACCCCGCTGCGCGCGCTGCCGCTGGTCTCCGCCGAGGAGGCGGCCGAGCTGCGCCGCGACTGGGATGCGGCGGCCGCCACCGCCGACGACGGCCCCGCCACCCTGGTCCAGGCCTTCGAGCGGCAGGCCGCCGCCACCCCCGGCGCGCCCGCCCTGGTGTTCCGGGACGAGCGGCTCGGCTTCGGCGAACTCAACGGCCGGGCCAACCGGTTGGCGCGCCACCTGCGGGCCCTGGGGATCGGCGCGGAGAGCCTGGTGGCACTGGTGCTGCCGCGCTCGACCGACTTCGTGGTCGCGCTCTGGGCGGTGCTCAAGGCCGGCGCGGTGTACGTGCCGATGAACTCCGAGGAGCCCGCCGAGCGGATCGCCGACCTGCTGCGCGGTATCCGGCCCGCGCTGGTGCTCGGCACCGGGGAGCTGGCCGGCGCGGTGCCCGCCGAACTGCCCCGGCTGCTGCTGGACGAGCCCGCCGTGGTCGCCGCCGTCGCCGCCCGGGACGGGCACGACGAACCCGTGGCCGCCCCGGCCCCCGGGGACGCCGCGTACGTCATCCACACCTCGGGCTCCACCGGCCGGCCCAAGGGCGTGGTGGTCGAACACCGCTCGCTGGCCAACCTGTTCGCCCGCCAGCGGGACGAGCTGTTCCGGCCCGCGGCGGCCCTGCTCGGCCGCCCGCTGCGGGTCGCGCTGACCACGGTGCCGACCTTCGACGCGTCCTGGAACCCGCTGATGGCGGTGGCCGACGGCCACACCCTGCACCTGGTGGACAGCGAGACCCGGCTGAACGCCGACGACCTGGTGGCCTACGCGCGGCGCGAGCAGGTGGACCTGTTCCAGCTCACGCCGTCCTTCGCCCGCCCGGTGCTCGACGCCGGCCTGCTCGCCCCCGCCGCGCCGCACCGGCCCGCAGTGCTGGTGCTCGGCGGCGAGGCGGTCGGCGAGGAGCTGTGGCGCGAGCTGGCCGCGACCCCGGGGCTGACCGCCCACAACTTCTACGGGCCGGCCGAGTGCACCGTCGACACCCTCGCCGCCCGGGTGGACACCGCCCGTGCGCCGGAGCTCGGCCTGCCGGTGCGCGGCACCCGGGCCTATGTGCTGGACGCGCACCTGCGCCCTGTCCCGGCCGGCGTGCGCGGCGAGCTCTACCTGGCCGGTCTGCCGGTCGGGCGCGGCTACCTGCACCGGGCCGCACTGACCGCCGAGCGCTTCGTCGCCGACCCGTTCGGCCCCGCGGGCACCCGGATGTACCGCACCGGCGACCTGGTCCGCCGCACGCCGGACGGGCGGCTGGAGTTCGCCGGCCGCGGCGACGACCAGGTCAAGATCAACGGCGTCCGGGTGGAGCCGGGCGAGATCGAGGCGGCGCTGCGCTCCCACCCCGCGGTGGACGACTGCGCGGTGGTGCCCCGGGTCGGCCGGGCCGGCGTCCAGCGGCTGGTGGCCTTCGTGGTGCCGAGCGCCGCGGTGCCGGGCGCGGCCGCGCTCCGCGCCCACCTGCACGGCCTGCTGCCGGACTACCTCGTCCCCGCCGCCTTCGCCTTCCTGACGGCGCTGCCGCGCACCGCCGGCGGCAAGACCGACCGCCGGGCCCTGCCGGAGAGCGCCGTCGAGCCGGAGCCGGCCACCGGCTACGTGCCGCCGCGCACCGAGGTCGAACGGGCTCTGGCCGGGATCTGGGCCGAGCTGCTCGGTGCCGACCTGGTCGGCACCGAGGACAACTTCTTCTCCCTCGGCGGCGACTCCATCCTCAGCATCCAGGCCGTCTCCCGGGCCCGGGCCGCCGGGTTCCTGCTCCAGTCCAGGGACATCCTGGTCAAGCAGACCATCGCCCGGATCGCCCCCGGCGTCACCACCGTGGCCGACACCGCCCAGCAGTACGAGCACCAGGGGCCGGCACCGCTGGCCCCGATGCAGCACCGGCTGCTGGCCGGTGCGGTCGACATCCCCCGGTTCACCATGTCGCTGCTGCTGGAGCTGGTTCCCGGCACCGACCCGGCCGCACTGGCGCGGGCGCTGGAGGGCCTGGTCGCCCACCACCCGGCGCTGCGCACCCGGTTGCGCCGCGTGGACGGCGGCTGGCTGCAGGAGGCCGCGGCGCACCAGGACGGCCCGCTGCTGAGCCGCCGGGACACCGCCGGCCTGGGCGGGCCGGAGCGCGCGGCGGCGCTGCGCGAGGAGGCGGAGTCGGCCCGTCGCGCCCTCGACCCGGAGCGCGGCCCGGTGCTGCGCGCCGTGCTGTTCGACGAGGGTGCCGGGGCGGGCCCCCGGCTGCTGCTGACGGCGCACCACCTGGTGGTCGACGGCGTCTCCTGGCGCATCCTGCTGGACGACCTCGCGACCGGCTACGAGCAGGCCCGGGCCGGCCGACCGGTCGACCTCGGCACCCCGACCACCCCGTTCGCGGCCTGGTCCGCCAGGCTCGCCGAGTACGTCCGCGACGGTGGCCTGGACGACGAACTCCCGTACTGGCGGCGGATCGCCGAGGAGTCCTTCGAGCTGCCCGCCGACGGTGCGGGGTCCAACACGGCGGCCTCGCTGGAGCGCGCGGACTTCGCCCTCACCGCCGAGGAGACCGAGGTGCTGCTGCGCGACGTCCCGCCGGTCTACCGGACCAGGGTGGACGACGTGCTGCTCACCGCCCTGGCCGGCGCGCTCGCCGAGTGGACCGGCCGCGAGCGGGTGCTGGTCGGCCTGGAGGGGCACGGGCGTGAGGACGTCCTGCCCGGTGCCGACCTCTCCCGTACGGTCGGCTGGTTCACCGCGGTCCACCCGGTCGCGCTGACGGTGGCGGCCGGCGACGGGGTCGCCGCGCGACTGAAGTCGGTGAAGGAGCAACTGCGTGCCGTCCCCGCCAAGGGTTTCGGCCACGGTGCGCTGGCCGCCCACCGGGCGGGCTTCACCCCGGCTGCCGCGCCGGCCGTGACCTTCAACTACCACGGGCAGCTGGACGGCGCGTTCGCCGCCCGCTCCCTCTACCGCGCCCACCTGGGCGACGGCGGGCCGCAGTGGGACGGCGACCACGAGCGGAGCGCGCAGATCGAGGTGGTCGGCGCCGTCTCCGACGGGGTGCTCACGCTGTCCTGGTTCACCTCCCGGGCGCTGCACCGGCCGCAGACCGTCCGGCGGCTCGGCGAGTCGCTGCTGGCGCACCTGCGGGCCGTCATCGCGCACTGCGCCGAGCCCGGCGCCGGCGGCCGCACGCCGTCCGACCACCCGTTGGCCCGGCTCGACCAGGCGGCCCTCGACCGGCTGGTCGGCGACGGCCGGGGCGTGGACGACGTCCTGTCGCTCACCCCGTTGCAGGGCGGCATGCTCTTCCACACCCTGACCGACCCGGACGGCGGCGCCTACGTCGACCAGCTGGCCCTGCGGCTGGAGGGAGTGGTCGCCGCCGAGGCGCTGGCCGCGGCCTGGCGCGAGGTGTTCCGGCGCACCGACGTGCTGCGCGCCACCGTCCGCTGGGAGGGCGTGCCCGAGCCGGTCCAGCTGATCCGCTCGGACCTGGAACTGCCGGTCGAGCTGCTCGACTGGCGTGGGGACCCCGACCCCGGCCGGCGGCTGGACGAGCTGGTCCGGGCCGAGCGCGAGCGCGGCATCGATCTGACCGCCGGGCCGCTGATGCGGATCGTCCTGGCCCGGGTCGACGACCGGACCGTCCACCAGCTGTGGACGTTCAGCCACCTGCTGCTGGACGGCTGGAGCACCGCCCAGCTGTTCGAGGAGGTGCTGGAGCACTACGTCGCCGCCGTCGAGGGGCGGGCCGCCCTCTCGGTCAGCCGGCCGCCGTTCCGCGAGTACCTGGAGTGGCTGGCCGGGCAGGACCGCGAGGCCGCCCTGGCGCACTGGCGGCAGGTGCTGGCCGGCTTCGCCGAGCCCACCGCGCTGCCGGTGGACCGCCAGCCCGCCGCCGACCACCGCGCCCGGGCCGCCGGCTCGCACAAGCTCGCCCTGGATCCGGCGGTCACCGGGGTGCTGGCCGACTGGTGCCGGGAGAACCGGATCACCCTCAACACCCTGATGCAGGGCGCCTGGGCGATCCTGCTGTCGCGGCACGCCGGCGAGCCGGACGTGGTTTTCGGTGCCGTCGTCTCCGGGCGCACCCCCGAGGTGCCGGGGATCGAGAGCGGCATCGGCATGTTCGTCAACACCGTCCCGGTCCGGGCCCGGGTGGCCGGACCGGAGGCGGACGGTGACCTCGGGGCCTGGCTGCGCGCCCTGCAGGCGGCGCAGGCGGAGAGCACCGCGCACGACTACCTGGCCCTCTCCGACGTCCGGCGCTGCGCCGAACTGGCCTCCGGGGAGCGGCTGTTCGACAGCGTGGTGGTCTTCGAAAACTACCCGGTCGCCGAGGGCGCCACCGGCCGCGACGGGGTGGGCGTCCAGGTGCTGCGCTCCTCGGACAGCAGCACCGTGCCGCTCACCGTCAGCAGTCACGCCGACACCGCGCTGCGGATCGAACTCACCTACGATCCCGAGCTGTTCGACGCCGCCACCGTGGAGCGGATCGGCGGCCGGCTGCGCACCCTGCTGGAGGGCGTGGCCGCGGACCCGCACCGCGGGCCGACCGCGCTGCCCTGGCTCACGGAGGGGGAGCGGTACACCCTGCTCGCCGAGTGGAACGACACCGCGCGCCCGCGCCGCACCGAGGCGCTGGTCCAGGAGCTGTTCGACGCCCAGGTCGTCGCCCGCCCGGACGAGGCGGCCGTCCTGGAGGCGGACGGCGGCGCTCCGCTGACCTTCCGGGAGCTGGACCGCCGGGCCAACCGGCTCGCCCATCGCTTGGTCGCCGCCGGCGCCCGGCCGGGCGAGCGGGTGGCTCTGCACCTGGAGCGCTCCACCGACATGGTGCTCGCCGTGCTCGCCGTGCTGAAGTCCGGTGCCGCCTACGTGCCGCTGGATCCGGCGTACCCGCGCGAGCGGCTGGAGTTCATGCTGGAGGACGCCGAGCCGGCGGTGGTGCTGAGCCACGCCGCGATCGCCGACCGGCTGCCCGGCCACGGCGGTGCCCTGGTCACCGTCGAGTCCGTCGCCGACACCGGCCCGGACACTCCGCCGGAGGTCGCCGCCGGGCCGGACGACCCGGCGTACGTGGTGTACACCTCCGGCTCCACCGGCCGGCCCAAGGGCGTGGTGGTGACCCACCGGAACCTGCTCCACATCGCCGGCGCCTGGGACGAGCTGTACGACCTGACGGAACGCAGGTTGCGCTTCGTCTCCATCACCAGCCTCTCGGTGGACCTCTTCCTGGCCGACCTGCTCCGCTCGGTCTTCTTCGGCGGCTCGATGCTCGTCGTGCCGACCGACCTGGTCACCGACCCTGCCCGGCTGCTCGCGCTGGTCGAGCGGGTCGGCGGTACCGCGATCGAACTGGTCCCCTCACTTGCCAGGGCACTGGTCGAGGAGGTC
The DNA here is from genome assembly GCF_042731835.1 of Kitasatospora sp. NPDC059817. Classification (NCBI taxonomy): domain Bacteria; kingdom Bacillati; phylum Actinomycetota; class Actinomycetes; order Kitasatosporales; family Streptomycetaceae; genus Kitasatospora; species Kitasatospora sp. NPDC059817. Next base: position 61,786 of record NZ_JBHWIR010000003.1, read on the forward strand.
GGGGGGCGCGGCGAGCGACTGCCGGCCTTCCAGGTGATGTCGATCGGCTCGGAGGGCTGGCGCGTCGACGACTGCCGCGAGCTGCTGGAGCACGCCCACCCGGACACCATGGTGGTCAACGCCTACGGGGCGACCGAGGCCACCGTCGACTCCACGGTGTTCGTACCCACCCCCGAGCGGCTGGCCCGCCTCGCCGCCTACGTGCCGGTCGGCAGCCCGATCGGCAACACCCGGGTGTACGTCCTCGACGAGCGGGGCGAGCCGGTGCCGGTCGGCGTGCCCGGCCACATCCACATCGGCGGGGACGGCGTGAGTGCCGGCTACTGGCGGCGTCCCGAGCTGACCGCCGAGCACTTCCTGTCCGACCCGTTCACCCCGGGCGGCCGGCTGTACCGGCCGGGCGACCTGGGCCGCTGGACGGCCGACGGCGTCCTGGAGTTCCTCGGCCGGGCCGACCACCAGGTCAAGATCCGCGGCTTCCGGATCGAGCTCGCCGAGGTCGAGGCGGCGCTCACCGCGCTGGACGACGTGGCCGAGGCGGTCGTGGTGGCCCGCCGAGACCGCGGCCGGGACCGGCTGGTGGCGTATGTGGTGCCCGCCGTGCCCGGCGCCGGGATCGACCCGGCCGGGCTGCGGGCCCGACTGGCCGTCGGCCTCACCGAGGCGATGGTGCCCTCGGCCTTCGTCGGACTGGATCGCGTCCCCCTGCTGCCCAACGGCAAGACCGACCGCCGGGCGCTGCCCGAGCCGCCCGAGGACCTCGCCCTCGGCGGCGAGTACCTGGCCCCCGAGGGCGCGTCGGAAATCCTGCTGGCCGGGATCTGGGCGGAGGTGCTGGGCGTCGAGCGGATCGGGGCCGAGGACAACTTCTTCGAGCTGGGCGGCGATTCGCTGCTGAGCATCCGGGTGGTGTCCCGGCTGCGGCAGCACGTGGCCTCCGGGATCTCCCCGCGCGCCCTGTTCAGCGCGCCGACCGTCCGGTCGCTGGCCGCGCTGCTCGCCGCCGAGCGGGAGGCGCCCGCCGACGCGCTGGCGCCGGTCGGCCGGGAAAGTGCCCCGCCGCTCTCCTTCGGCCAGCAACGGCTCTGGTTCCTCGGGCAGTTCGGCGGGACCGGTGCCGAGTACAACTCACCGCTGGGCCTGCGGGTGCACGGCCCGTTGGACGCCGACGCACTGGAACTGGCGCTGGCCGACCTGGTGGACCGGCACGAGTCGTTGCGCACGCTCTTCGGCCAGGTCGACGGCGAGGGGCGGCAGTTGATCGCCCCGACCGGGCGGCCCTTCGCGCTGGCCCGCACCGACCTGGCCGGCCACCCCGCGCACGAGCGCGAGGACCGGCTGCGGGAGGCCGTCGGCGCCGACGGCGCCACCCCCTTCGACCTGCGCACCGGTCCGCTGTTCCGGGCCCACCTGGTCCGGCTGGCCGAGGACGAGCACGTGCTGACCCTGGTCCTGCACCACATCGTCACCGATGGCCGCTCGGCCGGCGTGCTGGTCCGCGACCTCGCCGAGCTGTACCGCGTCCGGCGACACGGCGGTACCGCCGACCTGCCGGAACTCCCCATCCAGTACGCCGACTTCGCGGCCTGGCAGCGTGCCAGTTGGGAGCGCGCGGGGAGCGGCCGGCTCGACTGGTGGCGGGAGCGGCTGGCCGGCCTGGAGCCGCTGGAGCTGCCCACCGACCGGCCCCGGCCGCCGGTGCGCGGCCGCGAGGGGGCGCAGCTGGAGTTCGCCGTGGACGCGGAGACCGCCAAGCGGCTCAAGCGGATCGCCCAGGACCGCGGCGCGACGCTGTTCACCGTGCTGGTCGCGGCGACCCAGCTGCTGCTCGCGCACTGGTCGGGCCAGGACGACATCGCGGTGGGCACCGTCTCGGCCGGTCGCGACCGGCCCGAACTGGAGCAGGTGGTCGGCTTCTTCGTGGACACCCTGGTGCTGCGTTCCGAGGTGGACTGGGAGGAGGGCTTCGACGGCTTCCTCGGCCGGGTGCGGGAGTCCGTCAACGGCGCCTTCGCCCACGCCGACGTGCCCTTCGACCGGCTGGTCGAGGCGCTGCGGCCGGAGCGCGACCCGAGCCGCACCCCGCTGTTCCAGGCCATGGTGGTCCTGCAGGACGCCCCGGGCGGCCCGGTGCGCCTCGACGGCGCCCACACCGAGGAGTTCGGCCTGCCCACCGGCGGCGCCGCGTTCGACCTCACCTTCCAGTTCCAGGAGACCGACCGCGGCCTGGACGCCGCCCTGCAGTACAGCGTCGGCCTGTTCGACCGGAGCACCGCCCGCCGGATGGCCGACGCCCTGGTCCTGCTGCTCGGCGGCATCTCCGAGCGCCCGGGCGACCCGCTGCGCGAACTCCCCTACGTCCCGGCCGAGGAGCTCGTGCTGGAGCCCCGGCGCTGGCACCGGGATCCGGACGGGGAAGCCGGCGTGTTCGCCCACGAGCTGGTGGGCCGGCGGGCCGAGGAGCGCCCGCACGCGGTGGCCGTGGTCGCCGACGACGGCACCGAGGTTTCGTACGGCGAACTCGACGCCCGGGCCGGGGGCCTGGCCCGCCGCCTGGTCGCCGGGGGCGTCACCCCGGACACCCTGGTCGGCGTGTTCGCCGACCGCGGGGTGGAGATGGTGGTGGCGGCGCTCGCGGTGCTCAAGGCCGGCGGCGGCTACGTGCCGTTGGACCCGCAGTACCCGGCCGACCGGATCGGCGCGATGATCAGCGGCACCGCGGTCCCGCTGCTGCTCACCCAGGCGCACCTGGCAGAGCGGCTCCCCGAGGGGCCGTTCACCGTCCTGCGGATGGACGGGTCGGACGGGTCGGACGGGTCGGACGGCGAGGTGGTCCCGGCCGGCCCCGCGTTGCCCGGCGAGCCGGGCTCCCCGTACCGGGTGGAGGCCGACCACGTCGCCTACGTGGTGCACACCTCCGGTTCCACCGGCCGCCCCAAGGCCGTGGTGATCAGCCACGGCGCGATCGCCCGGACCGCCCGGGTGCTGCGCGAGGCCTGGGACATCACCGCCGACAGCCGGGTGCTGCAGTACGCGCCGGCCAGCTTCGACGGCGGGGTGTGCGACCTGTTCTGCACCCTCACCGCAGGCGGCGCGCTCTGCCTCACCAGCCCGCGCCCCGCGCCCGACCCGGCCGGGGAGATCATCCGGACCGGCGCCACCGTGGCGGTGCTGCCCCCGGCGCTGCTGGCGGTGATGGACGCCGAGCGGCTGCGCGGCCGGCTGCCCACCGTCGCCGCCGCCGGCGACGTCTGCCCGCCCGACCTGGTGCGCACCTGGTCACAGGGCCGGGAGTTCTTCAACGTGTACGGGCCGAGCGAGGCCACGCTGGTCTCCACCCTGTGGAGTCCGGGCGAGCTGCCCGCGGGCGCCCCCGTGCCGGTCGGCACCGAGCTCAACGGCGTCGGCCTGCACATCCTCGACCGCCACCTGCGGCCGGTGCCGGACGGCGTGCCCGGCGAGCTCTACATCGACGGCCCCGGGCTCGGCCGCGGCTACGCCGGACAGCCCGGCCTGACCGCCGGGCGGTTCGTCGCCAACCCGTTCGGCGGGCCCGGGAGCCGGATGTACCGCACCGGCGACCTGGTCCGCCGGGTGGCCGGCGGCGAGCTGGAGTTCGTCAGCCGCACCGACACGCAGTTCAAGGTTCGTGGCCACCGGGTCGAGCCCTCCGAGATCGAGGCCGTGCTGCTGCGCGAGCCCGGCGTCGGGGACGCCGCCGTGGTGGTCTTCAAGCCGGAGGGCGGCCGCGAGCTGCTGGCCGCGTACGTGGCCCCGGGCGCCCGGTCGGGCGCCTCCGAGCTCTCGCCCGCGGTGCTCAGGGACGCGGTGGCCCGCGCCCTGCCCGGCTACATGGTGCCGGCCGCCGTCCAGGTGCTCGACCAGCTCCCGGTCGGCACCAACGGGAAGGTGGACCGGCGCAGGCTCCCGGCGCCGACCGGACCGGACACCGTCGTGGCGGCCCGGGTGGCGCCGCGCGACCGGAAGGAGGAACTGCTCGCCCGGATCTGGGCACAGACGCTCGGCATCGAGCGGGTCGGCGTCGAAGACAGCTTCTTCGACCTCGGCGGCGACTCCATCCTCAGCATCCAGGTGGTCGCCCGGGCCCGCCGGGCCGGGCTGCGGCTGGACGCCCAGGACGTCTTCCTGCACCAGACCGTGGCCGGACTCGCCGCCGTCGCCACCGAGATCGGCGACGGCGCGGCCGAGGGCCGGCCGCCGGCCGTCGGGCCCGTCCCGCTGACCCCGGTGCAGCGCTGGTTCTTCGACACCCACGACCACCCGCACCACTTCAACCAGTCGGTGCTGCTGGAGCTCGGCGCGCCGGCCGACCGCGCGGCGCTCACCGCCGCGCTGGAGAGCCTGGTCGAGCACCACGACGCGCTGCGGATGCGTTACACCCGCACCGTCGACGGCTGGGCCCAGGAGAACCCGCCCTACCGGGCCGGCGAGCCGCTGCTGCGGGTGGTGGACACCTCCGCCACCCCCGACGGCGAACTGGGCGCGCTGCTGGACCGGGAGGCCCGCGCCACCCAGGCCGGATTCGACCTGGACCGCGGCCCGCTGCTCGCCGCCGTCCTCTTCGAGTCCGGTGGACGCCGCCGCGACCGACTGTTCCTGACGGTCCACCACCTGGTGGTCGACACCGTGTCCTGGAACATCCTGCTGGACGACCTGGACGCGGCCCACACCCAGGCGGCGGCCGGGCGGCCGGTCGACCTCGGCCCGCGGAGCACCACCTTCCAGGAGTGGTCCGCCCGCCTGGTCGAGCACGTGCGCTCCGGCGCGCTGGACCACGAGCTCGACCACTGGAACGGGGTCGGCGCCGCCCGGCCGGTGCCCCGCGACCTCGACGGCGTCGCCACCGTGGGCGGCGGCCGGGAGGTGCGGGTGCGGCTCGGCGCCGAAGACTCGGCCCAGCTGGCCGAGCACGCGCCGACCGTCTACCGCACCAGGGTCGAGGAGATCGCGCTCGCCGCGCTCGCCCGGGTGCTGGCCCGCTGGACCGGCGAGGACGAGGTCACCGTCGACCTGGAGGGCCACGGCCGCGAGCGGCTGCTCGACGACGTCGACCTGTCCCGGACGGTCGGCTGGTTCACCGCGGTGCACCCCGTCCGCCTCACCGTCCCCGAGGGCGACGACTGGCGGGCCCTCACCCGCATCGTGCGGCGGCAGCTGCGTGCTGTCCCCGGCAAGGGCCTGGGCCACGGCCCGCTGCGCCACCTGCACCCGGACACCGTGCTCACCGGGCCGGACCCGGACGTGGTGTTCAACTTCCTCGGCCGGCACCGCAGCGACGGCGGGCCCGGCAGCGGGCTCGTGCACACCGTGCACGGCGCGATCGGCCAGGACCTCGGCCCGGACGACCGGATGGAGCACGTGTTGGAGATCGTCGGCGGGATCCACGATGGACGGTTGGAGTTCACCTGGTACTACTCCCCGGCGGTCCACCACCACGGGACGGTGGAGCGGCTGGCCGCGGAGTTCGCCGACGTGCTGCGCGCGATCGCCGGCGAGTGCCGGGAGGTGCGGGGATGAGTGAGCTCGCACCCGCCGCCGACCGCCCGGTGGCCGTCACGGAACCGGAGCTCCTGCTCCGCCGCAACCGGGTCTACCACCTGCTGTGGATCGGCACCACGGCCTCCGAGACCGGTCTCAACGTCTCCACCATCGCCTTCCCGCTGCTCGCCCTCGCCACGACCGGCTCCCCCGGGGTGGCTGGCGCGGTGAGCGCGGTCAACGCGGTGGCCCAGGTGGCCGTCGGGCTGCCGGCCGGCGCGCTGGTGGACCGCTGGGACCGCAAGAAGATCATGGTGGTCTGCGTGCTGGTCCGGGCGGTGATGCTCGGCCTGCTCGCGCTCGCCGCCGCCACCGGGCATGTCACCACCTGGCTGCTGCTGCTCACCGCGGCCGTCGCCGGGGCGGCCACCAGCCTGTTCGACCCGGCCGAGCGGGCCTCGCTGCCACTGGTGGTGACCCGCGAGCAACTGCCCACGGCGCTCTCGGTGAACACCGCGCGGATGCACCTCGGGCAGCTGGTCGGCACCTCGGGCGGCGGGTTCCTGTTCGGCCTGGGGCGAGCCGTTCCGTTCCTCGCCGACGCCGTCGCCCACCTGGTGGCCTTCGTGACGCTGCTGTTCGTCCGGCTGCCGAAGCAGGAGCGCAAGCCCTCCCCGATCTCGACCATCCCGCGTGACATCGTGGCCGGCTTCGCCTTCCTGGTGCGCCAGCCGTTCATGCGCTCGACCACCCTGCTGCTGCTCGGCCTCAACCTGCTGTTCCAGGCGCTCTACCTGGTCGTCATCGTGGCCGCCGAGCAGAACGGGGCCTCGCCGGGGAAGGTCGGCACGATGGCCGCGATGTTCGGTGTCGGCGGCCTGATCGGCGCGCTCGCGGCGCCGCGGATCTCCCGCTCGATCACGCCCTACCAGGCCGTGGTCGGGATCATCTGGCTGCTCGCGGTGCTTGTTCCGCTGATGTCCGTCACCAGCGGCGCGCTGGTCTGGGGCGGCTTCCTGGCCGCCACGGCCTTCCTCGCGCCGACCGCGTACACCGTCGTCGGTACGCAGCAGATCCTGCTCACCCCGGACGGCATGCGCGGCCGGCTGAGTTCGGCGACCAACCTGTTCAACGGCGGCGCGCAGGCCGGCGGCGCGGCCCTGGGAGGGCTGCTCTCGCAGTGGCTGAGCGGCACCCAGGCGATGCTCGGCTGCGCCGTCGGCCTGGCGATGCTCGGGCTGGCCGGCGCGGCGGCGGGTTCGCTGCGGCTGCCGTCCTCCGATCAGGTGAGGACGTCGGTCAACCCGGAGAGGACTGATCGCCCGGACGGGTGAGAGCGCCCCGAGCGTGCCCGGCCGGGGCGCCCGCTCCGTCGCCGATGTCGCGGGCGGCCGGGATGCCGTCCAGCGGCAGGACGACGGCGACCTGCCAGCCGCCGTTCGCGCAGGCCCCGGCGGTCAGCTCGCCGCCCAGCCCCGCGACCCGCCGACGCAGCTCCCGGATGCCGGTGCCGCCGCCCTCGCGCTCGGCCGCCGCCGCGGCGTCCGCCCGGGCGCCGGCCGGAACCGGCTCGTTGTGGATCAGGACCCGCAGGGCGCCGCCGTCGGCCACCCGCTCGGCGGTGACCGTCACCCTGGGCGAGGCGGGGGCGTGTCGGCGGACGTTGGTGAGCGCCTCCATCACCACCCGGTAGCCGACGGCGTCGACCAGCTCCGGCAGGCCGTCCACGGCGCCGGGGGAGAGTTCGAGCCGGGCCGGGATCATCCCGGTGTGCTCGAACCGGTTCATCAGGTCCGGCAGTTCGTCCAGCGAGTGGGGCCGGGCCGCCGTGTTTTCCTCGGGATCGTCCGCCGCCGTCCCGTCCCCGTCCCGGCCCGGCCGGCGGTCCTCTTCCAGCTCGCTGAGGATCCGGATCGTCCGGTCCATCGACTTCAGCGCCTGGATGCCGGCGTTCTCGATCTGCGGGAGCAGCGCCAGCGCCTTCTCCGGCGACACCTTGGCCAGCATCTGGGCCGCCTGCGCCAGCACCATCACCCCGGTCACGTCGTGCGCGGCGAAGTCGTGCAGATCCCGGGCGACGTGCAGCCGTTGGGCGCGCCGCTCCTCCGTGACCGCCAGCCTGCGCCGGCTGTCCAGTGAGCGCAGGTAGCAGGACGCCCCCACCGCGGCCACCGCGGCCAGGCCCCAGACCACGCAGAGCCCGATGGTCTCGCGCGGCCCGGCCGGCGGGTCGAGGGTCAGCGCGATCCGCAGCGGCAGCAGGGTCGCGGTCACCAGCAGGAGCAGCCCCAGCAGGGCGGCGACCGCCGGAGCGGACCCGCGCACCGCGGGCATGACGGTGACCAGCAGAGCGACCGATTCGACCAGGATCCAGAGCCCCGAGGTGTTGTCGGCGGGGCCCTCGTAGCGGAACGTCGCGTACAGCGAGATCGCGCAGGCCGCCGGGACGGTCACCAGGTTCCGGGTCCGTGGTTGCCCCGGCAGCCACACGATCAGGACCGCGGCGGCCAGCACCGCCACCGTCGTCGAGCCCCGGATCAGTACCGAAACCGGTGAACCCGCCCACACCGCAACCGAGATGGCGACCGCCGCGAGTAACGCCGTGCCAACTGGGCGTCCGATCCTGGCCAGTTGATTTGTCATGTGCTCGGATGCTACCCCGTGCGAGGATCAGCCTATGACGACACGCATCGTGATCGCTGACGACCAGGCAACCGTGCGGGAAGGCTTTCGACACATCCTCGACCTGCAACCGGACATGGAGGTGCTCGCGGTCGCGGGCGACGGTGACGAGGCGCTCGAGATCGCGCGGACGCTGCGGCCGGACGTCCTGCTCGCCGACATTCGGATGCCGCGGATGGACGGGCTGGAGCTGACCCGCCGGCTGGCCGAGGAGAGCCCGGGCGTACGGGTCGTCATCGTCACCACCTTCGACCTCGACGAGTACGTCCACTCGGCACTGAAGGCGGGCGCGTACGGCTTCCTGCTGAAGCGTTCCGGTGCGCCGCTGCTGATCGAGGCGGTGCGCGCCGCCGTCGAGGGCGACTCGCTGATCAGCCCGCAGATCACCACCCGGCTGCTGCGGAGCCTGGCCGGCCCGAAGCAGAAGAAGGCGCCCAAGGTCGAGCAGTTGACGCCGCGTGAGCTTGAGGTCGCGCGGCTGGTCGCGGACGGCCTGACCAACGCCGACATCGCGGAGGCGCTGTTCATCTCGGCCGGCACGGTGAAGACCCACATGGCCCACGTGCAGCGGAAGTTGAAGGTGAACAACCGGGTCGGCATCGCGGCCTGGGTCTGGGACTCGGGCGCCCGCCACGGCTGACGGCCTGCTCGCCGTGGACGGACGTCACTGGTCGAGGTAGGCGAGGACGGCGAGGACGCGGCGGTTGTCGCCGTCGGTGGGGAGGAGGCCGAGCTTGGTGAAGATGTTGCTGATGTGCTTGGCGACGGCCTTCTCGGTGATGAAGAGGCCCTGGGCGATGCCGGCGTTGGAGCGGCCCTGGGCGAGCCATTCGAGGACTTCGCGTTCGCGGTCGGTGAGGCTGCCGACGTTCTCGTCGCGTTCCTTGCGGACGAGGAGCTGGGAGATGACGTCGGGGTCCATCGCGGTGCCGCCGTCGGCGACGCGGCGGATCGAGTCGAGGAACTGGGAGCCGTTGGTGACGCGGTCCTTGAGCATGTAGCCGACGCCGCGGCCGCCGCTGGCGAGGAGTTCGCGGGCGTAGAGCGGTTCGACGTACTGGGAGAGGAGCAGGACCGGGAGGTCGGGCATGGTGCGGCGGGCGGTGAGGACGGCGCGCAGGCCCTCGTCGGTGAAGTTCGGCGGAAGCCGGACGTCGACGACCGCGACGTCCGGCTGCTGCTCGGTGAGGGCTGCGAGGAGGTCGGCGCCGTTGTCGACGGCGGCCACCACCTCGTGTCCGTAGGCCTGGAGGAGGCGGATCAGGCCGTCCCTCAGGAGGAAGTGGTCTTCGGCGAGGACAATACGCACGGAAGCTCCATCGTCACCATGGTCGGGCCGTTGACGGGGCTGTTCACGGCCAGGACCCCGTCGAACGTGCTGAGTCGTCGCTCGATGCCGCGCAGGCCGGTGCCCCGGGTGGCGTCGGCGCCGCCGCGGCCGCTGTCGGTCACGGTGATGCGCAGCATGCCGTGATCGTAACGGATGTCGATCCAGGCCCGGTCGGCGCCGGAGTGCTTGGCGACGTTGGTGAGGATCTCCGAGATCGCGAAGTAGGCGGCGGACTCGACGGGCATCTCGGGGCGGCCGGGGAGGTCCACGACGACCTCGGTGGGGACCGGGCAGACCATGGCCAGCGCCCGCACCGCGTCGGCGAGTCCGCGGTCGGCGAGGACCGGCGGGTGGATGCCGCGGACCAGGTTGCGGATCTCCTCCAGGGCCTTGGAGGAGGACTGGCGGGCCTCGATGAGCAGGGCCCGGACGGCCTCGGGGTTGGTCTCCAGCAGGTGTTCGGCGGCGTCCAGGGTCATGCCCATCGCGACCAGGCGGGCCTGGGCGCCGTCGTGCAGGTCGCGTTCGATCCGCCGGATCTCGGCCATCTGGGTGTCGACGGCGGTGCTGCGGGTGGTGGTGAGGTGCTGGATCCGGCTGGCCATCAGTTCCTGCTCGCTGGGGGCGAGCATGGAGTGGGTGTACAGGGCGTGCTTGCGGACGGCGCGGGGGGCCATCCACAGGGCCAGCGGCAGTTGCAGGACGCCGAGGACGCCGGCCAGCACCGCGGTGGCCTGGCCGTCGATCGGGATGAACTGGTACCAGAGGCCGTCCCACTGGGTCGACAGCGGGACGCCGAAGAAGGCCAGGAAGATGCCCCAGAAGCCGCTGAGCAGGACGGCGATCGGCATGAAGGCGAGGAAGCCGCCGGCGATCGGGTCGGTGAGCACCCAGGTGAACTCCCGCTTGGTCTGCGGGTCGCTCATGATCCAGCGGTAGCGGGCGACGGCCCCCGAGGCGCCCTCGGGGGCGGCCGGCAGGCCGCTGGGCGGGCCGGGGATCTGCACGCCGGACCAGCGCTCGGACAGGCCGCGCTGGCGGGCGGCCAGTGCCCGGACGCGCTCCATGGCCCGCGGCACCAGGCCGAGGCCGGGGCCGACGAGGGAGATCGCGCCGGTGACCCCGAGCGAGCGCCCGAAGGCCGCGACGGACATCCAGCAGAGGGCCAGTGCCCGCCGCAGCCCGGTGAATCCGGCGGGGACGGAGAATCCCCTGATCTCGACCGCCGAGGGGCTTCCCCCGAGCTTCATCGTGCGGTCCATGACCCGCTCCTCTCTGTGCCGTTCGCTGTGCCGCGGCCGTGGTGGCCGTGTGACCATTCTGGCGGGGACGGCGTGCCGGAATCGGTAGTAATAACCCCCCTCTTGCACGACCGGAGGGGGAGGTTCTTCTACCTGGCGGCGGCGGTGACGTCGGCGGGTGGGCTCAGAAGCCGTCCGAGCCGCCCTCGGCGGTGTCGGGGGCGGCGACGAAGAGGGACAGGGTGTCCGCCACGCAGGCCGCGTGCTGCTGGCCCTCGACCTCCACCGTCATCCGGACCGCGGCCAGGTGGCCCATCGGGGTCTCGCGGACGCTGGTGACCTTGGCGCCGCCGCGGACCCGGGCGCCGACCGGGATCGGGCGGGGGAAGCGGACCTTGTCCAGGCCGAAGTTGACGCCCAGTTTGACGTTGTGGATCTCGAAGATCGCGCGCATCATCGCGGGCAGCAGGCCGAGCGTCATGTAGCCGTGGACGATGGTCCCGCCGAACGGGCCGGTGGCGGCGCGCTCCGGGTCCACGTGGATCCACTGGAGGTCGCCGGTGGCGTCGGCGAACTGGTCGACGCTGTGCTGGGTGACGTCGAGCCATTCGCTGTAGCCGAGGTGCTCCCCGGTCGCCCCGGTGAATTCGGCCAGGTTGGCAAAGGATCTCATGCGGGTGATTCTGGGCGGCCGTCCATGGCGCGGACAAGGCGTCGGGGGGCCGTGGGGCCGTTCGGTCAGCGTGCCGTCAGTTGGCCGTCAGCGGAGGGGGCGGGGCGGCCGGAAAGGCCGGAGGCCCGCCGGCGCCGGGAGCGCGGGCGGGCCTCTGGGGCAGGGCGGGGAGGGCTCAGCCGTAGCGCTTGAGCTCGTGGAAGAAGTCCGGGACGGTGTGCAGCTGCCCGGCCGCGAGGACGCGGTCGTAGACGTGCTTGGCGACGGCCATGTCGAGCACGCCGAGGCCGAACGGGGAGAAGACCACTGGCCGGTCGGACGGCGGGGTGATCGTGCCGGTGAGCACGTCGTAGAGCGTGCCGGCGACGAACTCGCGGTGGCCGACGCGCTGTTCGGCCAGGTGCGGCGAGGTGCCGGCCTTCATGCAGTGCTCGATGTCGTCGACGACGTTCCACGAGTCGAGGACGATCTCGGGGGAGAGGTCGCGCAGCGAGACGTGCAGCACCAGCGGGTTGTGCGAGAACCACTGCGGGTCCGTCACGTGCGGCTCGCCGGCGATGGTGGCGAAGACCACCAGGTCGCTGGAGCGGATCAGGTCCTCGGCCTTGTCGTGGACGGTGATCTCCACGCCCTCGCCCTCGGTCCGGCGCAGGTAGTCGGAGAAGCCCTCGGCGTGCTCGGCGGACAGGTCGTGGACGCCGGCCGCGGTGAAGTCGAAGCCGTTGGCGGCGAGGTAGGTGTGCACGTAGCGGGCGATCAGGCCGACGCCGAAGAAGCCGACCCGGGTCGGGCGCTGGCCGCGGGCGTCAGCGAGCCGGGCCGCCGCGAGGGCCGCGGAGGCGGCGGTGCGCGCCGCGCTGATGATCGAGCTCTCCAGGCAGGCGAACGGGTAGCCGGTCTCGGCGTCGTTGAGGATCAGGACGGCCGAGGCGCGCGGGAGGCCGGCCGCCACGTTGTCCGGGAAGCTGGAGATCCACTTGATGCCGTGCACGCCGACCTCGCCCTTGACCGAGGCCGGCAGCGCGATGATCCGGGAGGACGGGCGGTCGGGGAAGCGCAGGAAGTACGAGTCCGGGTTGACCGTCTGCCCCTCGCCGTGCAGCCGGTACGCGGCCTCGACCGTGGCGACGACCTCGTCCTCGTGCCCGTTGAGGGCCTCGTGCACCTGGGCGCCGGAGACCACGGCGAAGGGAGGGACCTGATTCATGGGAACAGTGCTCCTGGTCGGAGGGGTGCGGATCGGAGGGTGGGGAAACGGGAGGGGCGGAGGAGGGGTCAGCCGATGCGGGCCAGGCCCTTGGCGCGCTGCCGCGCCCGCCCGCGCGAGACCACCAGCGGGTCCCAGTCCGGGCCGCGGTCGGGCAGCCGGGAGGGGTCGCCGAGCACCGCGCCGCCGAACACCTCGCGCAGCAGCCCGCGGCCGATGATGTCGGAGGCGGCGGCCATGCCGCTGTTCGCGACCGCGGCGATGCCGCTGCCGTAGCGGACGCTCTGGCCGACCACGTACAGGCCCTCGACCTCGGTGCGCACGTCCGGCCGCTGGTTGGAGCCGCCCCAGCTGGCCATGCCGTACGGGGTGCCGCCGGTGGCCCGGATGTAGCGCTCGTGGGTGAGCGGGGTGGCCGTCTCCAGGTGGGTGATGCGCTCCCGGAACGGGCCGATGACCTTCTCGGCGGTGGCCAGCATGACCTCGGTGAGCTGCTGCTTGCGGGCGAGGTAGGCGGCGTTGCGGCGGTAGGGCTCGCCGTCGGCCGGGCCGCTCTCCAGGCCCCAGAACTCGTAGCCGGGCGGCAGGCCCGTCATGAGCTGGAAGTTGCTGTGGCCGGGCGGGCAGACGGCGGTGGCGCCCGGGTCCTTGAGGGAGGCGAAGGAGAAGGTGAGTGCCGGCACCGAGTCCATCGAGCCGTCCCGGGCGTACCGCTCCAGCATGGCGGCGTGCGCGCCCTCCATGTCGTCGCTGTCGTGCCACCAGAGGTTGGCGTTGGGCAGGCCCGGCAGTTCGGTGTCGAGCCCGATGTACACCGAGACGAAGGAGCCGCGCATGGTCGCCGCGCGGGTGCGGGCCACCACCTCGGCGGGGAAGGCGTCCTCGCCGCCGCACAGGTCGAGGACGGTGCGCCGGTAGTCCGCGTTGGAGATGACCAGCGGGGCCGAGACCCGCTGCCCGTCGGTGAGTTCGACGCCGGTGGCGCGCCCGTTCTCGACCAGGATGCGGCGGACGTCGCAGCGGGTGCGCAGTTCGCCGCCGTGCGCCTCCAGCGCCTCGACGAACGCGGCGACCATCGCCTGGCCGCCGCCCTCGGGGTAGTACGCGCCGCGCAGGTAGTGGTCCATCATCGAGGCGTGGTGGGCCAGGCTGATGCCGTCGGGCATGGTGCCGTAGTTGCCGGCCTGCGCCGCGAGCAGCGTGCGTGCCTTGGCGGAGAGGCCGAAGTGGCCCAGGGCGTCGGCGAAGGTGCGGCGGGACCAGCGCATGGTCTGCGGGGACTTGCGGAACAGGTCGACCAGGGACTCGCCGTTCAGGCCGGCGCGGGTCGAGCCGGCCACGTTCTCGGCGAGTTCGAGGAAGCCGGCGATCCGGTCGGCCTCCTCGGGCAGGGCCTGCCGCAGCCGGTCGCGGTAGGCGTCCCAGCCGGCCGGCACGTCGACGGTCGCGGTGGGCGTGATGATCCGGTCGAAGCCCTGCTCGTTGTCCATCGGCCGGAACCGCACCCGGTCCAGGACGCCGAGGCCGGCCAGGATCGCCGGGAAGTGCCCGTCGGGGCCGCAGTCGCCGAGGTAGTGCGTGCCGACGTCGAACTCGTACTTGCGCCGGCGGCGGAACACGTGCGCGTTGCCGCCGGCGATGTCGTGCTGTTCGAGGACGAGGACGCTGCGCCCGTCGGCCGCCAGGTAGCCGGCGGTGGTCAGGCCGCCGATGCCGCTGCCGACGACGATCGCGTCGTAGTGGTCGCGCAGTCCCTGGGCCCCCTGCATTCGTGCTCCCATCAGAACGTGCCGCCGCCGTGGATCTCGAAGACCGACCCGCTGATGTAGGCGGCGCGGTCGGAGACCAGGAAGGAGACCAGGTCGGCCACCTCCTCGGGCTTGCCGGCCCGGCCGAGGGCGACGTTCTTCAGCATCCGCTCCACCGCGGCGTCGGACATGTCGCCGACCATGTCGGTGGCGATCAGGCCCGGCGCGACCACGTTGGCGCGCACGCCGCGCGGGCCGGTCTCCTTGGCGAGGGACTTGGTGAAGCCGATGATGCCGGCCTTGGACGCGGCGTAGTTGGCCTGGCCGAGGTTGCCGTAGATGCCGGACACCGAGGACAGGTTGACGATCGATCCGCTGCGGCGCTTGCTCATCGCGAAGGCGGCGGCGCGGCACACGTGGTACACGCCGTCCAGGTTGGTGCGCAGGACCTGGTTCCAGTCGTCCTCCGGCATCAGGATGACCGGGCGGTCCCGGGTGATGCCGGCCGAGGTGACGGCGGCGTCCACCGGGCCGACCTCGCGCTCGGTGCGGTTGTACCAGTCGCGGACCTGCTCCGGGTCGGCCACGTCGCACGGGGTGGCCGTGATCCGGGTGCCGAACTCTCCCGCCTGCTTGGCGAGTTGCTCGGCGGCCTCGGCGTTGGAGCGGTAGCAGAAGGCGACGTCGTAGCCGTCCTGGGCCAGGCGCAGCACGATGGCCTTGCCGATGCCCCGGGACCCGCCGCTGACCAGGGCGATCACGCGTGCTCCCCGAAGAGTCTCAGGACGGCGCAGCCCACCGCGCCGTCACGGTCGACGGCGGACACCAGGGCGATCCGGCCCCGGGCCGCCGGGTCGGCCTCGGCCACGCCGAGCACCGCCTGGATCTGGAAGGACGCGGAGGCCGCGCTGGTGTCGCCGAGCAGTTCCATGGACGGGACCCGGCCCAGTGCCTCGGCCGGCAGCAGCGCGGCGAGCGCGTCGTACTCGGCCCGGCCGGCCGCGGTGGGCGCGGCGCACGGGACGGCGGCCCAGACCTCGTCGGCGGTGACGCCGGCGCGGGCCAGGGCGCGCTGCACGCACGCGGTGACGGCGGCCTTCGGGTCGTCGTCGATGTCGACGCGGGTCTCCACCGCGAGCACCGCGGCGAGCGCCGGGCGCTGGGCGGTGCCGGCGTGCTCGACGACGAACAGGCCGCAGCCCTCGCCGAGCAGCGGAGTGGAGTCGCCGGCCGCGACGGCGGTGTGCTCGATCCAGGCGTGCGCGGCGGAGAACTCCTCGGCCGAGCCGACCAGGTACTTGGTCGCCCGGCCCTGGCCCATCAGGCGCCGCGCGTAGTTGAGGGCGAGCAGGCCGCTGACCCGGCCGCCGGCGACGGTGGTGTTGGGGCCCTTGAGGTCGTGCCGGATGGCGGTGGCGCCGGCGGCGTGGTTGAGGCTGCCGAAGGGGATGCGGCCGGCGTCGACGTGGAAGGGCAGCGCGTTGGTGTAGGACTGCTTGAGGAAGTTGGTGACGTTCTCCAGGCTGCCCATCGAGATGCCGAGGACCACACCGGTGCGGTCGTCGGTCTCCACCACCCGGTTGCCGTCGGCGTCCTTGAGCAGGCCGTCGGAGGCGACCAGGGCCAGCGCGGTGAGCCGGTCCATCTTGGCGGTGCCGGTGGGGCCGAGCAGGCCCTTGATGTCGAAGCCGGGCACCAGGCAGACGTCGGGCGACGGCAGCGTGCCGAGCGCGGCGTCCGCCTTGACGGCGGTCTTGGCGCCGGCGCGCACGCCGGACGCGAAGTCCTGGCGGGTCAGGCCGTACGGCGACACGGCCGACCAACCGGTGATGACGAGTGTCTCCGGCGGCAGGGCCGCCGGGGTGGCTGCGGTGGTCATCGTCAGACTCGCTCTCCGTACGTGCCCAGAATCAGGATGGCGTTGTTGCCGGCGAAGGCGCTGGAGTTGTTCTCCACGATCCGGACCTCCGCGTCGACGGCCTGGTTGGGCACGACGTCCAGCGGGCAGTCGGGGTCGGTCTCCACGTGGTTGATGGTCGGCGGGATGAACTGGTGCTCGATGGCGAGGCTGCAGGCGATCGCGCCGAGCGCGCTGGCCGCGCCCATCGAGTGGCCGAGCATCGACTTCACCGCGACGGTGCGCGGCGGTGCGTCGCCGTACACGTCGACGATGGCGGCCGACTCGGTCTTGTCGTTGGCCTTGGTGCCGGTGCCGTGCGCGGAGATGAAGTCGATCTCGTCCCGCTCGACCCCGGCGTCGTCCAGGGCGAGCCGGATGCCGCGCGCGATGCCGTCGCGGTTCGGCGCGGTCGGGTGGGCGGCGTCGCAGCTGAGGCCGTACCCGAGCACCTCGGCGTAGATGTGCGCGCCGCGGGCGAGGGCGGACTCCAGGCTCTCCAGGACGAGGATGCCCGCGCCCTCGCCGGTCAGGATGCCCTGGCGGTTCTTGTCGAACGGGCGGACCACGTCCGGGGTGAGCGCGCCGAAGCGCTTGAACAGCGCGAAGGCCTTGCGGCAGACGGCGTCGGCGCCGCCGCACAGGGCGATGTCGACCTCGCCGGAGCGGATCGCGTCCAGCCCGTAGCCGATCGAGTAGTTGCCCGCCGCGCAGGCGGTGGTGATGGTGGTCGGCTCCACGTTCGGCATCCGCAGCTCGCGGGCGATGACGGTGGTGAGCCGGCCGGCGTTGATCCGGCGGGACAGCACCGGGTCCATGCCCTCCGGGTCCCCGGCCGCGATCTCCTGCTCGACCAGCACGCCGATGTCGTGCCCCTCGCCGTCGGTGGTGCCGACGCTGATGACGGCCTGGCGCTCGCCGAGGTCGGCCTCGGTGAGCCCGGCGTCCTCCACGGCCATCCGGGCGGCGGCGACGGCGAACTGCCCGGCGCGGCCCATGTCGTCGAGGGGGACGTTGCGGATCCAGCGCTCCGGCTCGAAGTCGGGGACCTCGCAGGCGATGTTCTGGCCGAACCCCTCGGTGTCGAACCGGGTGATCGGCCGCGCACCGGAGCGGCCGGCCCGCAGCCCCGCGGTGTACTCCTCGACACCCGTGCCGATGCTGGAGATCGCCCCGAGGCCGGTGAGGACGACCCGGCGGCGGTCGGCGGGCACGCCGGCGCGGGGTGCCGCTGGTGACTGTGCGGTGGACATGGGACTCCTTAAGCAGTGGGATGCCTGCGGGCGGGGGTTCCGGTCCCGGAACCCGCCCCGATCACCAGCCGGCGGCCGTCGCGGTCACCTGGTACGTGGCCTCCACGTTCACCATCTTCGGCAGCTCGTTCATGTCGATGACGATGGAGTACTCCATCTCCAGGGCGCTGAGCACGTCGATGAGCTTCAGCGAGTCGGCGCCCAGCTCGTCGACGAACAGCGCGGTGTCGGCGAACTCGGTGTGCACGTCGATGTTCTCGGCGATGATTTCGCGGATCCGGGTGAGACGCTCCGGGGCTACCGTCGTCATGCTCGTTTTCCTCCGTTTTTGCGGGTGCCCTGTGCGGGTGCCCTGGGGTGCCCGGAAATCGGGCCTCTGAGCAGCAAATTAGTCAGGCCCGATGACGGGTCGATGACGTCCAACTGACCGCTCACTGACGGGTCCTGGCGGGGTGTCGCGTGCCTGGTGGGGAGGGGTGCCGGGGACAAAACGGCCGCCCCCCCCCCCCCCGGGGGGGGGGCGGGGGGGGGGGGGGGGGGGGGGTGTTGGGGACAGACGGGGGGGGTGTTAAGGATTTAGGGGGGAGGGC